>JAXDJK010000771.1:0-7001 GCA_034665665.1 Acidobacteriota bacterium | reverse complement strand
CCGCACTCCAAACGCTTCGCGTAGTCGGGGCGCGCTTTTGGGCGAAACCTACGCGGCTTTTTCCACGAACGGTGCGGCTTCTGCCGTAGCCGTGGTGCCCATGGCAGATCTACGTGGCTCGCCGCTACACGGAGTAGAAGAGTTGCGCTCTACGAAACCCGGAGGGATCCTCGGTGCCGCGAGGATCGGCAATTGGTATATTGGCAACGCTTTGAAGCGTCGGAATGGGAGATCGAGTATGACGCTGACAAACTCGAGTCACACGGGATTTCCGACGAGGAAGCGGAAGAGGTAATCTGGAACGGCTTTGCCGCTCGGCCGAACAAGAAGGTACACGGTCCGGATCGCTACCAGTTGGTGGGACGAACTGATGGCGGCCGAGCGTTACTCCTGGTCGTGCATGTCGTCCGAGCTCGGGCGATGCGCGTACTCAACGGATGGCCGCTATGACGAAACACGACACGCAGCAACTCACGGATACCGAGAGGAACGAGCTGGTCTTCGCCGATGTGGATGATCCTGCGGCGTGGGGAGATCCGGTTGTGGTCGGGCCGTCGAAGGGACCGCGAAGGATTCGACGGGCGAAGCACCTGGAGCTCGCTTCGATATTCTACGTACTGTCGGTGCTTCATCGGTTGGGTGCTGATGCGACGCTGCTGGATGGCGGGGAAATCAGGATCGCGCTGGAGTCCGGCAGGACACTGACGCTTGATGTGAAAACGCTGACAGATGCGATGGCGTGGCCTGTAAGCGACTTTCCCTCGCGCGCTGGTCACTTCGTGGCATTCGTCTGGTATCCATCCACGGGGAGTGCGACGGCATCTCCGAACGTCTACATCGTGGCATCGGAACAACTCAGGCGCTTCGTCGACCAACATGGAGCAGCCACCGTGTCGTTAACGCGCCTGGACGAAGAGGTCCAGGCCCGGGACGCATGGCAGCAGCTCGCCGTTTCGACCGCGGCGTGAACCTGCGCCGCTTTTGTGCGGCAAGCCTGGCGTGGGCGTGGCGCATTTCCAACCAGCGGTTTGTACGAGAGTTACGTCGGCGAGGTGTGGGAGTAAGATTGGCCGATGGCAGATCCACGTGGGGTTGTGCATTCTGATCCGGAGATCATGGGCGGTACGCCGGTGTTCGTCGGGACGCGCGTGCCTGTCCAGAGTCTCTTCGATTACCTCGAGGCGGGTGATTCCGTGGAAGAGTTCCTCGAGGCATTTCCAACCGTGTCCCGCGAGCAGGTGCTGACGGCGCTGGAAATTGCACGAGAGGCGGTAACGGCGTTTGCGGTTGCTCATTGACGAATCGATCCCGGAACAGATCGAGCCTTACGTCATGGAGTTCGAGCCATCGACGGTTCGCCGTGAGCGGTTGAAGGGCCTTCGTAACGGCGTACTGCTCCGCGCTGCAGTCGATCGCGGGTTCACGGTGATCTTTTCAGCCGATCAGAGTCTTCGGTTCCAGCAGAACCTCGGGAAGATCGGTATTGCTGCCGTGGTGATCGTGAACGTGCGGAACCGGATGAAGGACATCCTTCCGATCCTGCCGAAGATCAAGACAGCAATTGCCTCCGCCCGAGTCGGGGAGATTGTCGAAGTCCTTCCAGGCTGAGCGTCACGGTATCGCCAGACCGAGTTTGTGTGGAGGCCAAGGTGGCCACCGGTGGATGGTCGAATCCTGTGGTCGCCCAGATCGCCAGGGCTGAAAGCCCGATGGCGACGAGCTGCTGCAGGACGAACATGCTGATTGCGGCAACGGATCGCAGGCGCGTCGGGCGCCTGGTGAGAAGCAGGAGCATGGGCGCGAGACGCAACCCGCCGAATACGACCGGGCCGAGCATGACGACGCCGACGTAGACCGGCGGAACGTCGGAGACGAGCACGCTTCTGGCCACGGAAAAGACCACCAGGGTTAGCAGGAACACGATCGTCGGGAGGGCCCATCGCCGGCCGAAGCAGAATAAGCCGATGCCCAGTACGGTCTGGAGTGCGGTGTCGCCCACTCCGAGCGCGGTCGGCGTCCAGCCCCACCTGGCCTGGACGGCCCACGTAATCAGGTCGATGCAGGAAGCCACGAGCAGGAGAATGCCGGCAGTACGGGCTGCATCCTTTTCCGGGCTGGTTATTGGCGGCGCGGTGTCGATCGCGGGGTCAATGAAAATGCTGGCCATTGCCAGAGTAGTGCAGTGGAGCGCGAAAGCGTTTCAGCCGTCCGGCGTCGGCCGTCCTCGACCTGCGCTCCCGACGCTCCGCGTCCGTCAACCGCTCGTACTTGGCAGGCACGTTTGGACTGACGGCGACCTCACCTCAGGCGCCGCTTTGTCGCGGCGCAAGGACGACGGTGCTACAGCGCGGCGTGGGAACGGAGCCGTTCTGGTAGCGTCACAACGGCATCCGCCGCACCGAATCGACCGTGAAGTCACGCAGCAAATCGGCGACAGGCATGCGAAACGCTCGGCTGACCCGCAGCAGGATTGTGAGGCTCGGCACCTTGGTTCCCCGCTCCAGATCGCTCGTGTAGGTCGTGGTGATTCCAGCAGCTTCCGCGAACTGCTCCTGCGTCCAGCCGGCATCGAGACGCAGTTGGCGCAAGCGCTTTCCGAAGATCTCTGCCTCGACCGACACGACCGATTGATCTTCAACTACCGTTGATGTGACCTCCATCGTCGATAGTTGATATCCATTCGGCGGCGAAAGACACGCAAAGGAGTCTGAATGTCCACCTCCACCGCGATCCGTCAGCTCTTCCTTCACCCCCACTCGACTTACTCCGTTGACGATGCCGCCCATGCACGATGCTGACGGTCACTCCGTAGCGCGCGCCGTTCTTACGCCGCTCCGCGGCTGGTTGTCTTGGTGGAAACGTTCGGATCCCAGGGCTGAAAAGCGCCCTGGGCTACATTCTTTTGCCGCTCCGCGGCTGGGAACGCGTTCGCCGGGACCGGCGTGAGAATGCTCTTGGCAGGTCTGGCAGCGCGGTGCTCGCGCGGGAACTGCGAGAACTGGTGTCGGCGAACGCGGAATGGCTGGCGCGGGAGGTGCGGGATTCGCGCGCCGCGCAGCGTGCGATCGCCTTAGCCGCGGAGCGGCGGGAGAATGTAGCCCAGGGCGCTTTTCAGCCCTGGGATCCGTGAGCCTCCAATCCATCGCGAGCCGCGGAGCGGCGAAAGACGTTTCGGTCGGACGCTACGCCGCTTCTTGCGCGATGGTGGTGGATTCCGTGGCGGCTGGCGTCTTGCGCCAGCCGGCGGTCTGCACCAGGGCCACGCCGGCGAGGATGATGAACATGGCCACGAGGGCGAGCCAGGTCAGCGGTTCGCCGAGGATCAGCCAGCCGAGGAAGACGGCCACGACGGGGTTGACGTAGGCGTAGAGGGAGCTGTGGGTGGTGCGCATGTGCGCCAGCGCGAAGACGTAGGCGCTGTAGGCGATGACGCTGCCGAAGATGGTCAGGTAGGCGGTGGCGATCAGCGTGCGCGGCGTGAAGTGGAGCCGCGGGGCTTCGCCGATGGCCAGGCCGACCACGAGTACGATCAGGCCGCCGGAGAGCATCTGCAGGGCGGCGGAGCTGAGGAGCGGCACGTGTTTGAGGCGGTATTTGCCGTGCGCGGAGCCGAGCTGCCAGCCGAGGGAGCCGATCTGGACCACCAGGGCGCCCAGGAGCAGGCTGGTGCTCCAGGCGGTGCCGGAGCCTTTGGGGGTGACGAGCAGCGCCACGCCGACGAAACCGATGAGCATGCCGACGCCGGCGCGCAGGCTGACCCGCTCACCCGATTTGCGGAACGTTTCGATGAGGGCCATCCAGAACGGCGCGGTAGCGACGAGCAGCGCGGCCATGCCGCTGGGGACGTACTGTTCGGCCCAGACCACGGCCAGGTTGCCGACGCCGACCATGAGGAAGCCCACCAGAGCCAGTCCGCCGAGGGTACGCAGGTCGCGGGGGATCGCTTCGCCGCGGAGCTTGGCGATCCCGAGCATGACGATCCCGGCGATGGTGAAGCGGATGGCGGTGAGGAGGAGCGGCGGGACGGTTTCGATCGCTATGGCGATGCCGAGATACGTCGTGCCCCAGACGGTGCAGACGATGGCGAAGGCGACGTAGGCCAAGGTTTTTTCGTGCTTCATGACTCCCCTTCTTCCTCGCCGAGGATGATGCCGCCGACCTTCTCGCAATGCGTTTCCATGACGATGGTCGTGCGCGTGGCCAGCCCGAGAGGCGGCGTGGTGAGTTGCTTGACGAGCGTGTTCAGGGCACCGATGGACTCGGTGCGGACTTTGACGAGAAAGCAGTCGTCGCCGGCCACGGTGTGCACTTCGAGCACTTCGTCGCGCTGCATGAGGTCGCGGAAGAGGCGCCACTGTTTGGCGTTCAGGTTCGCGCCGCGGGCGGAGACGAAAGCGGTGATGGTCTGGCCGAGGGAGGTGGGATCGACGACCACGGTCGTGCCGCGGATGACGCCCTGGCGCTCGAGCTTCTCGATGCGGTCGGCTACGGCGGGGCGGGAGAGGCCGATCTGCTCGGCGATCTGGGCGGCGGGTGCGCGGCCGTCCCGGAGCAGGAAGTTGATGATCTTGCGATCCAGTTCATCCAGTTCGACAGCCATGCAAGCAATATGGCGTCGAATCGTCAGAAAAGCAAGTCACGAACCTGCGAAGCGTCAGAAAAGCGCGGCCGGCGTCACGGAGGAGGGCCACCACCTCCGTGCGCCGGCCGCAAAGACTCACTGGGCCGACGCGAATGGCAGGCCGAAGGGGAGAGCCTGCGCTTTCGAGACCGGCCGCACAAGGCGGGGGTAGCGGAACTGGCGCCGCTGCGATGCTGTGTCGAGCAGGTCGCGGCGCAGGTATTCGATCTTGATGGCGCGGTGCGGATCGTCAGCGAGCCGCCGCAGGGAAGCGCGGCTCAGTACGATGGACCGGAGCTTGATCCCGTCACCCCGGACAGCGAAGCGGATGCTTTCGCGGTCGTCCGAGCAGGCACGCGCAATTCCTACGGGCAGGACGCTCACGATCTCTTCCGCCAGCTTTGTTTCGTCTTGTTTGGTGATCGTGTTCATGACTGCCTCCTTGGCTTGTTCTGCTCTAATAGACGCCGAAGGCCGCTGGAAGTTTCACTCTCCCGCTCCAATTCCCGGTGAACGCGCTGTCAAGAGACGTTACATTCGTCCCGCTCGGCCGGACCGCCACCGCGCTCGATAACGAGACGCTCCTCGATGTCGCGCGCCGCGCCAGCGTGCCCCTCGGCAACTCCTGCGGCGGTGTCGGCGTTTGCGCCCGTTGCAAGGTTCGTGTGGTCGATGGCGGCGAGAATCTCAGCGACCCCACGACCATGGAGATCCGATTCGGGACCGCCCGCGGCTTCGCACCGGACGAGCGGATGGCCTGTCAGGCCGTTGTACGCGGGCCCTGCTCCGTGACGACGACGTATTGGTAGTTTTGTAGTTTATCCCGAGCGATAGCGAGGGATCTCTGGTGCGATCGCGCTACGCAGGGCACCGGAGATCCCTCGCCCTGCTCGGGATAAACTGCAAACTGCTGAGTGATTTCAATCCTCATCGTGCGTGGCAGCCGCAGTGGTGGCGGCGCCCCAGGTCTCGTAGCCCTGCATCTCGAAGAAGAACGGTTTGCGCTGGCGCGGGTGGTTGCCGAGCTCGTTCAGGGTCATGGCGTCGAAGATGCGGCCGTTCACGACCGTGTAGCGGATGGTGGACGTGTTGCGGATGTTGTCGAGCGGGTTGGCGTCGAGGACCAGCAGGTCGGCCAGTTTGCCTTGTTCCAGCGAGCCGATGTCGCGGTCCATGCCGATGTACTGCGCGCCTTCGAGCGTGGCGCTACGGAGGGCCTGGAGCGGGGTCATGCCGCCCTGCTGGAACATCCAGGTCTCCCAGTGCGCGCCGAGACCTTCGCGCTGGCCGTGCGCACCGAGCTGCACGGAGACGCCGCGGTCGTTGAGCTGGTGCGCGACGCGGGCGTTGTTGAAGTGGTTGTGCTCGTCCTCCGGGACCATGACCCGCCGGCGCGAGCGGGAGTCGAGGATGCGGCGCGGGACGAACTTCGAGAGCCGCGCGTCTTCCCAGACGTTGGTCTTCTGGTACCAGTAATTCTCGCCCCACTGCCCGCCGTAGCCGACGATGAGCGTCGGCGTGTAGCCGACCTTCGTGCCGCTCCAGAGCTGCAGGACGTCGTCGTAAATGTTGGCCACGGGGATGGAATGCTCGACGCCGGTGTGGCCGTCGACGACCATAGTCATGTTGTGCTCGAACAGTGACCCGCCCTCGGGCACGACCATCATGCCGAGCTGGCGGGCGGCTTCGATGATCTGCTGCCGCTGGTCGCGGCGGGGCTGGTTGTAGCTCTTGACGCTGATGGCGCCGACGGCCTTCATGCGCCGCAGGTGGCCGAGGGCGTCGTCGAGATTGTTGATCACCGCGGTGAACGGCGCCTTGGCGCCGTAGAGGATCGTGCCGGTAGAGAAGATGCGCGGGCCGACGATGTTGCCGGCCTTCTGCATCTCGCTGGAGGCGAAGATCTCGGCGGTGTCGTTGGAGGGGTCGTGGATGGTGGTCACGCCGAACGCGATGGAGGCGTAGTTGATCCAGTTCTGCTGCGGGATGATCTGGTCGGCGCCCATCGAGCCATGCCAGTGCACGTCCACGATGCCGGGCATGATCGTCTTGCCGGCCACGTCGACCGTCGTCGCGCCCGCGGGGACACTCACCGAGGATGACGGTCCGATGGCGGTGATGCGGTTGCCGTCGATGATCACCGTGCCGTTCTCGATGACTTCATCGCCGCGCATGGTGATGATGCGCGCGCCGGTCAGGGCGAGGCTGCCGCTCGGCACGTCGTAGCGCTGGGTGAAGCCGATGTTGATGCCCTTCTCCGGCGCGGTGGGGAGCTTCTCGGGCGCGCCGTCGAGGAAGGCGAAGGCGTCTTTGAGGTCGCGCGAATACAGCTCCGGCCCGAGGGACCAGTAGAGACGCGAGCCGTCGCCGGAGAAGTGGA
>JAXDJK010000770.1:0-4065 GCA_034665665.1 Acidobacteriota bacterium | reverse complement strand
CGACGGCTTCGCTCGATCCCGCCCGCCGCTTCGAGCTCGGCCAGACCCTCCGGGGTTTGACCACCGGCGGCCGCACGCTCGTCCTGACCACCCACGACGACGACTTCGCCCGCGAATTCGCCACCCGCGTAGTCGTCCTCGCCGAGGGCGAGGTGGTCGAAGAAGGCCGGCCGAACGAAGTCCTGACCCGCCCGCAACATCCCGCCACCCGCGCGCTGTTGCAACAATCCGGTAAGCAGTAGGCAAGCTTCGCGTCGTTCGACGTGCCGCGAGAACCAGCTTGTCTCCGTTTGTCATCCCGAGCGTCGAGCGAGGGACCTGGGCGGGTGGGGCGCGGGGCCTGTGGCGCGTGACTCGCGCCCCACCCACCCAGGTCCCTCCCTCGACGCTCGGGATGACAAACCGGAGACAAGGCGTAAACGGAACGCCCTTCCACCCCGTACCTGAAGCCGATGATCCGTTCCCTGGTGGTTTCCGGGCTCCTCCTCTCCCTCGCGCTCCTCGTCGCCCCCGCCGCATGGGCCGACGCCGACCTCCAGCCGATCGTGAACTTCCCTCCGGCCGGATCCGTCATCCCGCTGCCGGCCGGCAGCAGCTCGATGATCGAGCTCACGCTTTTCAATAACGGCCCCGACGTCGCGCGCAACGTCATGGTGCGCGTCGAGCTCCCGCCGGGCGTCACCATCCAGTACCAGGGTGACGAGCGCTGCGATTTCACCGCCGTGCCGATCGTCTGCCGCGCCGGCGACGTGCCCACCGACTACCAGCAAGGTGCGCCGCGATTTGCGTTCGATCTGCAGTTCCCGCTGACGGACGGGAGGCACACGGTAGTCGCCACCGCCACCTCCGACACCACGCCCGACCCGAAGCCCGAGAACAACCGCATCACCGCCACTTACACCACCACCGTGGTGGTCGACCTGCACGTCAATTCCGAGCCCGGTCTGCTCCGCATCGACCCCGGCCAGACGGCCGCGGTCCGCGTCTCCGTCAACAACTTCGTGCCGTACATAGACCCGAAGGAAGTGCGTGTCCGCTTCGACGCGGAGAACGGCACCATCGAGAAGATCGAGCCGCCCGAGGGCTTCACCTGCACGGGTGGCGGCGCGACCGCGGAGTGCATCGCCCGAACCCTCGAGGCGGGCTGCGCCTGCTCCGGCATCTTCACCGTCACTTTCCGCGCTTCCGCTGACCGCAGCGGCGGCACGGCCCAGCTGCGCACCACCGCCACGAGCGCCGTGACCGATTACATCGAGCAGAACAACCGCGCCACCACCGAGATCCAGCGCCGCCGCGTCATTGCCGTCACCACCACAGCCGATGCCGGAGCCGGCTCGCTGCGCGCCGCCATCAACGAGGCCAACCAGGTTTCGTCCACGCCGTCGAAGATCGCCTTCGAGATCCTCGGTCCGGTGCCGGCGGAAGGCTGGTTCACCATCGCGCCGGCTTCCCCGCTGCCGCCCCTCACCGCCGAGCGCGTGACCATCGATGGCGCCACGCAGACCGCGCTCACCGGCGACACGAACCCGCTCGGCCCGGAGATCGCCCTCGACGGCCGCTTCACCAGCGCCGGACATGGCCTGGAGCTGCGCTCCCTGTGCGAAGCCAAAGTCGAGCACCTGGCCATCGGCAACTTCCGCGATCACGCCATCGCCGGGCTGTCGGACGCGATCTGCCGCGATGGCAGCGTCATCGATCAGCACCTCATCGCCCACGATTTCCTCGGCGTCGATCCCACCGGCAAGGTCGCCTGGCCGAACCTGCGCGGCGTCCTCCTGAGCAGCATCGGCGCGGGCTACTCCGTCACCGCCAATGTCATCAGCGGCAACGAGCGGAGCGGCATCTGGGCCGATCGCGGCGCGGTCCGCATCTCCGAAAACCTCATCGGCATCACCGCCGACGGGAACGCCGCGCTGCCGAACGGCGCCAGCGGCATCTACATCGCGCCGCGCGTCGGGTTCGCCGAGGTCCTGCGCAACACCATCGCCTTCCACCCGCAGATGGGCGTGGCCATCGCCCGCGGCGCCGACCAGATCGAAGTCCGCGAGAACGCCATGCACGACAACGCCGGCCTCGGCATCGACTGGGAACTGGACGGCGTCACCCCGCAGCGCAACGACGAAGGGCTCGAGCCCTCCAACGCGCCCATCCTCCTCTCCGCCCGCTATGAGGCGGAGCCGAACCGCACCCTCGTCACCGTCTCGCTGAAGACCGGCCCGATGAACGGGGCCATCTTCGGCCCGGCCGCCGTCCTCGATTTCTACGCGAACGACGGCCCGGACGGCGACGGCGAGCACTGGCTGGCCGGCGGTTCCTACACCGTCAACACCAACGGTGACGCCTTCACCTACGAGCTCTCCGGCGACCTGCGCGGCAAATGGCTCAACGCCACCTCCACGCGCATCTACTTCCTCTTCTCGCGGCCCCCCGGCAGCCAGTCCACAAACGCCCTCGGCGGTGGCTTCACCCGCACGTCCGAGCTGAGCAACGCGGTGAGGGTGGAGTAGGGCGGGTAGGCAGTAGGCAGTTGGCAGTAGGCAGGGGAAAGGCTGGGCAGGCATCAAGCCCCTGCCTACTGCCTACTGCCTACTGCCAACTGCCAACTGCCAACTGCCAACTGCCTACTGCTTCACCAACAGCGCCACCGTCATCACCAGCCCGATCGCCACCACCGCCCTCCGGACGAACTTCCGTCCGAAGCGGTGGGCCACGCGGGCGCCGAAATAGCCGCCGGCGATCGATCCGATTGCCATCAGGCCGACGTCCTTCCAGACCACGGCGCCGGAGAGGGCGAAGTAGATGGCGGCGATGCCGTTGATGCAGATGGCCAGGAGGTTCTTGAGGCCGTTCATCTGGTGCATGTCCGTCAGCCCGATCAGTCCGAGCGCGGCCAGCATCAGGATGCCCATCCCGGCGCCGAAATAGCCGCCGTACAGACCGACCAGCAGCTGGAACGCGAACACGAACGTCACCCAGCCGGCGGTCGGATCCTCGTGCGCGCGGGCCAGCACGCCGAGGCGGCGCGTGATCACCTCCTGCGCCGCCAGCAGCAGCGTCGCGCCGAGGATCAGGAACGGCACCAGACGCTCGAACGTCGACGTCGGTGTGTGCAGCAACAGCCAGCTGCCGGCCGCACCGCCGATCAGCGACGGAAGCACCAGCAGCAGCAGCCACCGGCGTACCGAGGACAGCTCGCGCCGAAAGCCGAACACCCCCGCCACCGATCCCGGCCAGATCGCCACCGCATTCGTGGCATTGGCGAGGATCGGATCGCGCCCCAGCCACAGCAACGCCGGGAAGGAGATCAGCGTCCCGCCGCCGGCGATCGAATTGATCATGCCGGCGGCCACACCCGCGGCGAAGACGACGAACGCGGCCAGCAAGCGCTTACGCCGCCTCCTCGCGCCGTGCGCTCTGCTCGCGCCAGAGCGCGGCATAGAGGCCGTTCGTGCCGAGGAGCGAGTCGTGCGTGCCCGTCTCCACGATGCGACCCTTGGCCAGCACGTGAATGCGTTGCGCGTGCGCGATCGTCGACAGCCGGTGCGCCACCAGCACCGTCATGCGGCGATGCCCGGCGATGGTCAGCTCGCGGATCGTCTCGGTGATCGAGCGCTCCGTGATCGAGTCGAGGCTGGACGTCGCCTCGTCGAAGATCATCAGCTCCGGATTGCGCAGCAGCGCGCGGGCGATGGCCAGGCGCTGGCGCTCGCCACCGGAGATCTTGATCCCGCCTTCGCCGATCTTCGTATCCAGCCCCTTGCCGCCGCGCTCGATGATCGGCAGCGCCGCCGCCTGCCGCAGCACCTCAATGCATTGCGCATCCGTGGCATCCGGCTGCACGAACAGCAGGTTGTCGCGAATCGTCCCGGCGAAGAGCTGCGTATCCTGCGTGACCAGCCCGAGGCGTGCCCGCAGCGCGTCCTGATCGATCTCCCGGCTGTCCGTCCCGTTGATGGCCAGGCGCCCTTCCGTCGGCGGATACAGCCCCACCAGCAGCTTCACCAGCGAGGTCTTCCCCGAGCCCGACGGCCCCACGAACGCCACCGTCTCCCCCGCGCGGATCTG
>JAXDJK010000769.1:0-6696 GCA_034665665.1 Acidobacteriota bacterium | reverse complement strand
CGGCGCCGTGCTGCTCAAGCCTCTGGAGCAGGCGCGCCGCGACGGAGATCAGATCTACGCGGTAATCCGGTCGAGCAGCGTCAATCACGGCGGGAAGACCAATGGCTACACGGTCCCGAATCCCAACGCGCAAGGGAGCTTGATCGCCGAGGTCCTGCGCAAGGGCGGAGTCGACCCGAAGACACTGAGCTATATCGAGACGCACGGAACCGGCACGTCCCTCGGCGATCCGATCGAGATTACCGGACTGGCGAAGGCGTTCGAAGGCTCCACCGACCAGAAGCAGTTCATCCCCATCGGGTCGGTCAAATCGAACATCGGCCACCTCGAATCGGCAGCCGGCATCGCGGCGGTGACGAAGGCGTTGCTGCAGTTCAAACACAACCAGCTCGTCCCCTCGATTCACGCGCATCCTCTCAACCCGAACATCGATTTCGAGAGCACGCCCTTCTACGTCCAGACGGAGCTGAGCGAGTGGAAACGCACCGGGGCGCTGCCACGGCGCATCGGTGTGAGCTCGTTCGGCGCCGGAGGATCGAACGCGCATCTCATCCTCGAGGAATGTGCGGACCCGCGTCCGGACGTAGCGGCATCCACCGCGCCAGAGGCGTTCGTCCTGGCCGCCAAGAATCCTGACGCGCTGCGCCGCTACGCGCAGCGGGTCGCCCGTTTCCTGGAGGACGGCTGCGGCGACTCTCTGGCCAGCATCGCCTATACGTCGCAGGTGGGCCGGACGCCGATGGACGCGCGGCTGGCCATCGTCGCCTCGACGGTCGAAGAGCTGCGAGAGAAACTCGACGGCTGGATCGGCTCGCGCTCCGACCTGGAGGGGGTCTTCCACGGCTACCTGAAGGACGTCCAGTACAGCGCCGGAGCTTTGATCACCGGACCGGCCGGAACCGCGTTCCTCGAGGCGCTGCTGACGAACCGGGAACTGGAGAAGATCGCGGCGCTGTGGGTCGTCGGCGCGCCCGTCGACTGGGCGGTCCTGTATCGCCACGGCGCCCCGCGAAAGGTGTCGCTGCCGACGTACCCGTTCGCCCGGGAGCGCTGCTGGATCCCTCAGCAGGCGGCGGCGCCGCGTGTGGTGCCGGCAAGCCGTCCGGCCGATGGTCGGCAGCGGACCTACCAACAGCCGCAATGGCTGCCGCAGGAGCTTCCGGGCACCGCGAATGGCGTGGCGGCCGGGCCGATCCTGATCCTCGACGACTCCGATGCGCTGTCGCTGGCGCTGGGAGCGGACTCGGTCGTCCTGGCGAAGCCCGGACAGGTGCTCGACGACCTCCTCGACGATCTCGCGCGCAAAGGGCGCCTGCCCGGCGTGGTCATTCATCATGCTGCGCGGCCCTGCAACCTCGACGATGAGCAGGACGTCGCGCAGCAACTGAACCGCAGCGTTTACGCGCTCTTCGATCTCTGCAAGGCACTGAAGAAGCACGCCGCTCCGACCAGAGTCATCTCACTCTTCTCCGGCCCGCTGGGCGCCGCGATCGGCGGATTCTTCCGGACGCTCACGCTGGAGGATCCGACGTGGCGGGCCAAGGCGATCGAAGTCGCAGCCGACCTCTCGATCTCCGCGAAAGGTGCGCTCCTCCGCAACGAGCTGGCCGATCCTGACTGGCCGGCGCAGGAAGTGCGGTACGAGCGCGACGTGCGACTGGTGCGTGCTCTCGTGCCGTTCACCGGGCCGCCGGCAACGTCGCCGCTTCCCGTCAGACCGAAGGGCGTCTACCTGATCACCGGCGGGATGGGCGGTCTTGGAATGATCTTCGCCGAGCATCTGGCGAAGACCTCCCAGGCCCGTCTGGCCCTCATTGGGCGCTCCGCGCCGAACGCCGCACAACAGGCAACACTGGCCCGGCTCGAGTCGTACGGCGCCGAGCTGCTGGTGCTTTCCGCCGACGTCACGAAAGCCGCCGACATGGACCGGGTCGTGCGCGAAACGAAAGCACGCTTCTCGCGCATCGACGGAGTGATCCACGCCGCGGGCGTGAATCGCGATGCGTTCATCGTCCGCAAGACCCGGGAAGAGATGCAGGAGGTACTGGCGCCGAAGATCTACGGCACCATCGCCGTCGACCGGGCCACCAGCGCCGAGGATCTCGATTTCTTCGTCCTGTTCTCTTCTGTTGCCGCGGTGACGGGGAACATCGGCCAGAGCGACTATGCGTTCGCCAACCGCTTTCTGGACGCGTTCGCCGAGCGCCGCGCGGGGATGCGCCCGGGACGGACGCTGTCCATCAACTGGCCTCTCTGGGAAGAGGGCGGGATGACCATCCCGCCCGGCCAGCTCGCATTGCTCCAACAGCAGACGGGTATGTCGCCTCTGCCGGCGCAGGAGGGCATTCAGTGCTGGGAGGACTTCCTCCGGAGCGATGCCGTGCAGTTGCTCCCGCTGTATGGCGACACCGAACGCATTACCGCCTTCCTCGGCCGGCAGCCGGTCAGGCGCGCGCCCGCCTCCGCGCAGACCGTCGATGCGAACAATCTCTTCGCGGCCACGGAGGCCTATCTGAAAGCGGTCATCGGCGAGGAGATCCAACTCGACGCGGGCCGGATCGGTTCGTCCGACGCGCTGGAGTCCTTCGGCATCGACTCCGTGATGATCAACCACATCAATGCCCGGTTCGAGCGCGACCTCGGCGCACTCCCGAAGACGCTGCTCTATGAGCAGGAGACCGTGCGCGCGCTGGCGATGTACCTGGTCCGGGAGGCGAAGGAGGCCCTGGTTGCGCTATTCGGAGTTGCGCTGTTCGGATCCGGCGGTGCGCATGCGGAGCCGGAGCCGGCTCCGGCGCTTCCCGCGGTCGCCGACGCGGTTCCTCACGCCGTTGCCCCGCCACGGCAGCGCGATGACGAACCGACGCGGCCCGTTGCGTCCCCCGAGCGCGGGGACGAGGCAATCGCGATCATCGGTATTCATGGCCACTTCCCGCATTCGCCCGATCTCCAGACGTACTGGGAGAACCTGCGAAACGGCCGCGATCTGATCGATCTCGTTCCCGCCGATCGATGGGATTGGGAGGAGCATTACCACCCCGATCCCGCCGCCGTGTCGGAAGGAAAGATCTACTGCAAGTGGGGCGGGTTCATTGCGGACCATGACAAATTCGATCCGCAATTCTTCAAGATCCCGGCCGCGGAAGCGAAACTGATGGATCCGCAGGAGCGGTTGTTCCTCGAGTCGGTGTGGGCCGCCATCGAGGACGCCGGCTACACGCGCGAACGCCTGCGCGCGCGCCACCCGAAGGGAAGCAGTGCGGACGTCGGCGTCTTCGTGGGCGTGACCACGAGCTCGTACGCACTCTGGGCGCCCGAGGAGCGGATGCGGGGGAACTTCGTCTCGCCGTCTGCCATGCCGTGGTCCATTGCCAATCGGGTGTCGTACTTTTTCGACTTCAACGGACCGAGCCTGCCGGTCGACACGGCGTGCTCGTCGTCGCTGGTGGCCATCCAGCTGGCCTGCGAAAGCCTCAGGAGCGGGGGGAGTCAGGTGGCCATCGCGGGCGGCGTGAACCTCTACCTCCATCCGGCGAAGTACCAGTCGCTCTGTGAGCGGCGGATGCTCTCGCTGGATGGCGCCTGTCACAGCTATGGCGCCGGCGACGACGGCTTCGTCCCCGGGGAGGGTGTCGGGTCGGTGGTGCTCAAGCCGCTCAGCCAGGCCGTGGCCGACGGCGATCACATCTACGCCGTCATCCGCTCGGCTGCGTTCGACCACAGCGGCCGCTCCAACGGATATTCAGCGCCGAATCCGAATGCGCAGGCGCGCCTGATCGGTCAGACGCTGGAGAAAGCAGGGATTCATCCCGACACCATCGGCTATGTCGAGGGGCATGGCACCGGCACGCAGTTGGGCGACAGTCTGGAGATCGCCGCATTGACACGAGCCTTCCGCGAAAAGACGGACAGGAATCAGTTCTGCGCCATCGGCTCCGTCAAAGCGAACGTCGGGCACTCCGAATCGGCCGCCGGCATGGCCGGTCTGGCCAAGGTCATCCAGCAGATGCAGCATGGAGAGCTGGTGCCGACGATCCATTCCGAGCAGCCGAACCCGAACATCGAGCTCGCCGAATCTCCGTTCTACCTGCAGCACGGACTCTCGGCTTGGCCGGCACCCGCCGGTCATCCGCGGCGCGCGCTCATCAACTCATTCGGTGCCGGAGGCGTGAACGCGTGCATCGTCGTCGAGGAATACAGAAGCGCACCGAAGGGAGCACCCGCGGCCGGCCCGTACCTCTTCACGCTCTCCGCGCGCAATGACGATCGCCTGCGCGAGTACGGCGATCGTCTGCTCGATCGGTTGCGCCGCGAGCCGGCCATCGATCTCGCGGACCTCTGCTACACGCTCCAGACCGGACGCGAAGCGATGGAAGAGCGGCTGGCCATCGTTGTCGCCGACGTCCCCGAGCTCATCACGCGATTGGACGAGTGGAGGAAGGGCGGGTCGATGGCGAATCTTCATCGCGGCAGTCTCATGCCGCGTGGCGGCTCGAAGCGCTCCCTCAAGCTCGTCAGGAGCGGTGTTGGCCAGCAGAGCCTTGCCGATCTCGCCACGAAGTGGGTCGCGGGCGAAGAGGTGGATTGGGATTCGCTCTCGGAGGGCAACCCCCGCCGCATCAGCGTGCCGACCTATCCGTTCGCACGCGAACGCTACTGGGTCTCGGATTCTCCGTCCGCGAGACAGGCGGTTTTGTTGTCCGGGGATTCTCCGTCCGCGGGCGGGCCGGCGCTTTCCGTCGCGCGCATTCATCCGCTCATCGAGCACAACGCGTCGACGCTTGAGGAGGTCCGCTTCAGTTCATTGCTTTCCGATACCGGTTTCTACGCCGTCGATCACAAGGTGCAAGACCAGTCCATCTTCCCGGGCGCCGGATACCTGGAGATGGCCTGCATCGCGGGGAGCATCGCCGGCGAACAGAGAGTGCGGAAGATCAGCGACGTGGTCTGGATCCAGCCGCTCGGCTTCCGGGGCGGAGACCAGGCGGTGCGCACGGTTTTGAGGCATACCAGCGGCGGCGCCGAATACGAGATCTCCTCGTTCGACGACGACCACGAGCTGGTCGTCCATTCGGAAGGGAAGCTCGAATTCGGCGCGGCGTTGAGGGACGCCGACGATCGCATCGCCATCGAGTCGCTGAAAGCACGGTGCACCAGGGTCGAAACCGGAGCGGACTGGTACGGCCGGTTCGAGGCCCTCGGCCTGCACTACGGGCCGTCGTTCCGGACCATCGATGAAATTCACGTCCACGAGACGTTTGCGCTGGCCAGGCTGCGCGTCGGCGAGGACCTGAAGGGCGAGTTCGACCAGTTCATTCTTCATCCGAGCCTGATCGACGGTGCGTTGCAGACGGTCGCCAGCCTGGCCGGCGGCCTCGCACCGCGGACGCCGTACCTGCCGTTCGCCCTCGATGAGCTCGAGATCATCAAGCCCGTGGCTCAGTCGTGCTGGGCCTACGCCGAACGGGCCGACGCGCAGACGCCGAGCCACGGCGGCGTCACCAAGTTCAACATCCGCTTGTTGAACGAGCGGGGAGAGGTGCTGGTGAAGATCAAGAATCTTTACGTCAGACCGATCGCCCGCACTCTGGACCAGGAAGATCCCGTCGACGCGGCGGAGCCGGCCATCGGCCGTCTGCTCAGCGTCTCCGGCGGCGCTACCGAATAACCCCGAAAGAGAGACCACAACATGACCGCTGTCGGAATTGAAGCAATCAACCTGTTCACGGGAAGCGCGTTCGTCGACGTCGAGAAGCTCGCCAGGCATCGCAATCTCGACGCGACGCGCTTCACGAATCTCCTGATGAAGCAGAAGACCGTCGCGCTTCCGTATGAAGATCCGGTCAGCTTCGGCGTGAACGCCGCAAGGCCGCTGATCGATGCGATGACGCCGGAGGATCGTGACCGGATCGAGATGGTCATCACCTGTACGGAGTCGGCTTTCGACTTCGGCAAGTCGATGAGCACCTACTTCCACCGGCTGCTCGGACTCAATCGCAACTGCCGCCTCTTCGAGGTGAAAAACGCCTGCTATTCCGGCGTGGCCGGCTTGCAGATTGCCGCCAACTTCCTGCTCTCCGGGACCTCGCCCGGCGCGAAAGCGCTGATCATCGCTACCGACATCACCCGCTTTCTCACCGTTGAAGGAGGCGCGGGGCTGACGGACGACTGGTCGTTCTTCGAGCCGAGCGCGGGAGCCGGAGCGGTGGCCATGATCGTCAGCGAGACCCCGCACGTGTTCCAGCTCGACGTCGGCGCGAACGGCTATTACGGCTATGAGGTGATGGACACCTGCCGCCCTGTTCCCGACAGCGAGGCCGGAGACGCCGATCTGTCGCTGCTGTCGTATCTCGATTGCTTCGAAGGCGCGTTCCTCGAGTACAAGAAGCGTGTCGACGGAGCCGATTTTGCTTCCACGTTCCCGTATCTGGCCATGCACACGCCCTTCGGCGGCATGATCAAGGGCGCGCATCGCGACATGATGCGCAAGCAGTGCAAGGCCGCCCCGAAGGAGATCGAGGCCGACTTCGAGCGCCGGGCCGTGCCGGGCCTCAGGCATTGCCAGCGCGTGGGCAACATCATGGGGGCGACCACCCTGCTGTCGCTCGTCAGCACGATCGAGCACGGCGACTTCGACGCACCGCAGCGCATCGGCTGTTTTTCGTATGGCTCCGGCTGTTGCTCCGAGTTCTTCAG
>JAXDJK010000768.1:0-4011 GCA_034665665.1 Acidobacteriota bacterium | reverse complement strand
GCTCTGCCGATGGCTGTACGAGAGCGGCGGGAAAGCGCCGCACTCCAAACGCTTCGCGTAGTCCGCCACGTTCTTCGTAACCGACATCACCGCATTCGCGCCCCCTACTTCACCGCGATCGCCCGCGCCTGCTTCACGTCCGTGACGCCTTTGAACGCCTTTTCGATGCCGTCCTGCAGCAGGGTGCGCATGCCTTGTTGCAACGCCAGATTGCGCAGTTCGTCGATGGGGGCGCGGCGTTGGATGGCGCGTTTTACGTCGTCGGTGCCGGTGAGCAGCTCGTGGACGCCCATGCGGCCTTTGTAGCCCGTGTTGTTGCACGCCGGGCAGCCTTTGGGGCGGTAGAGGGTCAGGTCGGGAGAGTACGTGATCCCGGTGCCTGGCCAGTAGTCGTAGCCGTAGACCTCGATGATCTCCTCGAACTCCTCCGGCGTGGGGTGATAGCCGTCGCGGCACTTCATGCAGAGCGTGCGGATCAGGCGCTGGGCCATGATCCCGAGGAGCGCGTCGGCGAAATTGAACGGATCGATGTTCATGTCCAGGAGACGGGTGATCGTCTCCGGCGCCGAGTTCGTGTGCAGCGTCGAGAACACCAGGTGGCCCGTCAGCGAGGCCTCGATGCCGATGGCGGCCGTCTCGTGGTCGCGCATCTCGCCGACCATGATCACGTCCGGGTCCGCGCGGAGGAACGAGCGCATCGCCGCGGCGAAGGTGAAATCGATCTTCGGCTGCACCTGCACCTGCCGCAGGCCCTTTTGCGTGATTTCGACCGGGTCTTCCGCGGTCCAGATCTTCATGTCCTCGGTATTGATGAAGCCGAGGGCCGAGTGCAGCGTGGTGGTCTTACCGGAGCCCGTCGGGCCGACCACCAGGCAGATCCCGTACGGCTTCTGCACGACCTCTTTGAAGCGCGTGAGATTGCGCTCGCTGAAGCCCATCTTCTCCAGCGGCAGCGGCTTCGACGCCGCCAGGATGCGCATGACCACATCCTCGTTCCCGTTGGCCGTCGGGATGGTGGCGACGCGCAGCTCGATCGTCCCCTTCGCGTACTTGAAGCGGATCTTGCCGTCCTGCGGCTTACGTCGCTCGGAGATGTCGAGCTTCGACATGATCTTCAGTCGCTGCACCAGCGCGTTGCGGTGCGCGCCCGGCACTTCCATGAACTTCATGCATTCGCCATCGATGCGCAGGCGCACCGAGCAGGGGTTCTTCGACCCGTCCGGCTCGACGTGGATGTCCGAGGCGCCGCGATTGAAGGCCTCGATGATCAGCTGATTCGCGAGGCGCACGATCCCGGAGTCGGTCTCGTCGATCTCCGGCTCCGCGTTCTTGATCTCCTCTTCCACCTCCGCTTCGCCGTCGCCGAGGGCGTCGATGATCCGCGCCAGATCCGCCGCGTCGGCCGACTGCCCGCCCACCGGCTCGCCGTAGGACGCGCTGATGTACGCCAGGATGTCGTGCTTCAGCCCGATCATGAACTCGTAGCGCGGCGAGAGACTCATGGCCCGGATCGCGTCGATGCGGGTCAGGTCCTGCGGGTCCTCCACCGCCATCACGATCGAGCCCGGCTTGCGCTCCACCGGCGCGCAAACGTGCTTCTTCCAGATGTCGGCGCCCACGCGGTCGCGCAGTTCCTGCGGGATCTTCTGCACGCCGTCGTAGTTGAAGAACGGTGCGGAGACGTAGGCGGTCAGTGCGCGGCCGATCTCTTCCTTCGGCACGCTGTAGTCGTCGATCAGCACCTGCTCGACGTTGAGGTTGTTCACGCGCGCGCTCGACGCCGCGGCCTCGAGATCCTTCTCCGAGATGATGCCCTTGTCGATCAGCGCGCCGAACTTCGACGGCTTCGATTGCCGGGTCACGCGGTGCTGGTTGTAGAAGGCGATCCCGAGGATGCGGCCCAGCTCCTCTGCGCCGTCCTCGTCCATCGCCGTGAAGGCCACGCCGTTGCGCTTGTTGATCAGCTGCACCACGCCGAGGAGGTACTTCTCGAAGAGGATCGGCACCGCCAGCACGGCGCGCGTGCGGAAGCCGGTCTGCTTGTCCCAGCGCTGGTCGAAGCGCAAGTTGGCGTGGAAGCGGGCCAGCTCCGTCGGCTCGTACGCGTCCTTGATGTTGATGGTCTTCCGCGCCAGCGCCGTGAAGCCGGCAATCGAAGAGAACGACTTCGGGACGCGGATCTCCTTCGGTGTATCGCCGACCTTCTGCAGCGAGTACAGCTCCTGGTTCTTCGTGTCGACCGCGTAGATCGTCAGCCGTTCCGCATCGAGGAGCTCCAGGATGCGATCCTTGAGCGTCATCAGGATGTGCGGGATCGATTCCGCGGCGTTGATCTGGTTGGTGATCGCGGTGAGTCTCTTACGATACTCGAGCTCCCGCTCGAGCGAAGAAGGAGCTGCCTGAACCGTCATCTGTGCTCTCCGTGCGTCAGGACCTAACTGGCTGAAAAGAGTAGCACGCGGCTCAGGTGAGGATCGGTTCCTCGGAGTTCCTCGGAGTTCCTCGGCGAACACGCTCAGCGCGGACAACCCGAGGAACTCCGAGGAACTTCAGATCCCCGTCACCCGCACGACTTCCTCGAACGTGGTGGTCCCCTCGGCCAGCTTGCGCAGCGCGGACTGCTTGAGCGTGCGCATCCCGCGCTTGATGGCCATATCCTTGATCTTCAGGAAGTCCTCGCTCCGCTCGATCAGGTCGCGGATGCTGTTGTCGACCGGCAGGATCTCGAAGATGCCGGTGCGGCCGAAGTAGCCGGTGTTGCGGCAGCGGATGCAGCCGGCGCCTTCCTTGACGATGATCCGTTTGCCGGCCGGCGCCTGGAGGTTGAGCATGGCCGCTTCCTCCATACTCAGCGGGCGATTGCGCTTGCAGTCGTCGCAGATCTTGCGCAGCAGCCGCTGGGCCATCGTGCCGATCAGCGACGACGAGATCAGGAACGGCTGGATGCCGAGGTCCACCAGGCGCGTGATCGAGCTCGAGGCGTCGTTCGTGTGCAGCGTGGAGAAGACCAGGTGGCCCGTGAGCGCGGCCTGGATCGCGTTCTGCGCCGTCTCCTGGTCGCGGATCTCGCCCACCATGATGATGTCCGGATCCTGGCGCAGGATGGTGCGCAGCGCGGAGGCAAACGTGATCCCGATCTTGTTCTGTACCGAGGTCTGGTTGAACTCCTCGTACACCATCTCGATCGGGTCTTCGATGGTGGTGATGTTGACTTCCGGCGAGGAGACGCTCTTGAGTGCGGAGTACAGCGTGACCGTCTTGCCGGAGCCGGTCGGGCCGGTCACGAGGATGATGCCGTGCGGGCGCTGGATCCAGTCCGAGAACGTCCGCAGCTCGTCCTCGTAGAAACCGAGGCCACTGAGATCGCGGAGCATGACGTCGGGATCGAAGATACGCATGACCACCTTCTCCCCGAAGGCGGTGGGCAGCGTGGAGGCGCGGAGCTCGATCTCCTTGCCGTCGCGTTCCGTCTTGATGCGGCCATCCTGCGGGCGCCGCTTCTCCGCGATGTCCATCCGGCACATCGTCTTGAGGCGCGAGGTGATGGCCAGGTTCACCAGCTTCGGCACGCGCTGAATCTCGTGCAGCACGCCGTCGATACGGAAGCGGATCAGCGCCTGCTCGCGCTTCGGCTCGATGTGGATGTCCGACGCGCGCGAGTCGTACGCATGCTGCAGGAGGAAATCGACCGCGTTGACGATGTGCGAGTCACTCGACTCGATCTCGGCGCCCGACTTCAGCTTGACGAACTGTTCGAGGTTGCTCAGGTCCAGCGCGCCGTTCGACAGATCGCGCTGCGCCTTCGTCACCGAGGCGCGGAACCCGTACTGCTCGTTGATGACGCCCATGACGTCGCTCTCGGAAGCGACGACGACCTCCAGTTCCTGGCGTGCCATGGGGCGATAGCTGTCGATGGCCAGGGTGTCGAACGGATTGACGACAGCCACGAGCAGCTTGCCGTCGCGGACGGCCACCGGGACCATCTTGTTCTTGCGCGCGACCGGCCGGGCA
>JAXDJK010000767.1:0-3556 GCA_034665665.1 Acidobacteriota bacterium | reverse complement strand
CGGAGATGACCTTCGGGCCGCGGCTGGTGATGTCGAATCTCTGGCTTTTCTCGCCGCTGCTGAAGCTGCAGGCCAGCAAGGCTCACTCGCTGAATGCGATGCTGCGAACGACCATCGCCCCGACCATCATCGAAGGCGGCGTGAAGGACAACGTGATCCCGTCGAAGGCCCGCGCGGTGGTGAACTTCCGCATCCTGTCCGGCGATACGGTGGCTTCCGTGACGCAGCACGTGCGCACCGCCATCGACGACCCGCACGTGAAGCTGCAGGGCTTCGGCGGCTTCGCGCAGGAGCCGTCCCAGGTCTCGGACTCGTCATCCCCGCAGTTCCGCGCGCTGCAACGCACGATCCGCGAGGTCTCGCCGGACGTGCTGGTGGCGCCGTACCTGGTGATCGGCGCCACCGACGCGCGCCACTACCAGCCGCTGTCGTCGAATCTCTTCCGCTTCAGCGCCATCCGCGTGAACGAGGCCGACCTGGCCCGCATCCACGGCACGAACGAGCGCGTCTCCATCGAGAGCTTCGCCGACGCGATCCGTTTCTACCACCGGCTGATGCAGAACGCCGCGTCGCGCTGACCTACCGCAGCCGCGAGAGCTCGCCGTCCAGATGATGCAGGGCGTGCTCGAGCGCGGTGCGATGCGTCTCCGAGCTTGCCGTACTGAGCTCGCGCTCGATGCGACGGCGGGACATCTCCAGAGAGTCGCGTTTCCCGCGGCTCTCGCGCTCCTCGGCGGTCATTTCTTTCCCGCCGCGTGCCGGCGCTTCGCGCCGGTCTTCCATCTGTGATTCAACGGACTTGCTTTCCCATCCACGAGCCATGTTCACCTCGCACTCGAAAAACGTGCAGCTCACGTGCCGAGGGCACTCAGCGCCTCGAATTCGTCATCGTCCAGTTCGATCCCCGCGGCGGCGATGTTCTGCTCGACATGCGACGCTTTCGACGTGCCGGGGATCGGCAGCATGACCTCGGAACGGCGGAGCAGCCAGGCCAGCGCCACCTGCGCGGGCGTCGCACCGCGAGCCGCAGCGATGCGGGCCAGAGGGCTGTCCTCCTTGGCCAGTTTCCCGGTCTGCAGCGGATACCACGGGATGAAGGCTATGCCCTCGCGCTCGCAATGCTCCAGCACCGGTTCCCACTCGCGATCGGCCAGGTTGTAGCGGTTCTGGACCGACACCACCGGAAAGTACTGCCGGGCACGCTCGATCTGCTCGACGGTCACTTCGGACAGCCCGAGGTGCCGGACCTTTCCTTCGCTCTGAAACTCGCGCAGCGCGCCGAATTGCTCGTCCTCGGGCACGGCGTCGTCGATGCGGTGCAGCTGGAAGAGATCGATACGATCGACCCGCAGGCGTTGCAGGCTGCCTTCCAGTCCTTCGCGCAAGCGCTCCGGCCGGCAGTTCACCACCCACTGTCCCGGACCGGTGCGGTCGAAGCCGCCCTTGGTGGCGATCACCAGGCCGGGCGCATACGGATGCAGCGCCTCCGCGATCAATTCTTCACTGACATGCGGGCCGTATGACTCGGCCGTGTCGATCAGGTTCACGTCCAGCTCCACGGCGCGGCGCAAGGTCTTCAGCGCCTCGGCGCGATCTTTCGGCGGGCCCCACACGCCGTCGCCGGTGATGCGCATTGCCCCGAACCCGAGGCGATGCACCGGCAGGTCTCCACCGAGCCGGAACGTGCCGCTGGCCGCGGCGGAAATCTTTTCTGCCATTCGTTGTGCCTCCATCCTTGAATGCCGCCTATGGATGCGGCGGTTCCGCCGGCGGGGGCGGCATCTCGGGACGCGCCTTGCCGCGGTGGCAGGTCCAGCACATCACCTTCGGCTCCTGCGGACCGCCTTCATCGGCGTGCACGGTCGAGGCAGGGCGTTTCGCGGCTTCGGCACCGTGTTCGGCCACGTCGACGCGCTCCATCCATGGGCCGTTGATCTCGGTGGTCATGCGCACCATCACGCGGGCGATGCGCTTCTCCTCCTTGGTGTCGGCGGGGAAGTCGAGCTGCTCCTTCGGCTCGGTGGCGGTGACGACGTGGCAGTAATTGCACTTCACGCCGAGGGAGCGGGTGAAGCCGCGCATCGTGGCCAGCAACTGATCGCGGGAAATGTCGCGCGGCAGGACCTGCAGGTTCTTGAACTGCGACTGGGCCGCCGCCGTCTGCGTGGCAGGCGCAGTGCCTGGCGCAGTACCGTCCTGCATCGTAGTGCAGCCCAGAACGAGAAGAATGGGAAGAAATCGTTTCATCGTGCCTCCTGCCCCATCGCGATGCAGGAAGCGTGACCGGAAATTCGCGGTCACGTCCGTCCTCCCATGCGAGAGGGAGACAAGATGCCCGACCGACAGACCGGATCCACCCCGCGGATCGATGGCGATAGCCTGCTCCTCGTACGCCCCACCCGCGGCATGTCGGCAGAAGCGCGTCTGGCCCGCCTGACCGGCAGCGGCCGGCCGCCCGCCGACGAGCAACTCCTGCCCATCGTCAACGGCTCGTTGCTGGCCCGCCTGCCCGGATCCGTTGCGGAGCTTCGCGGGAAAGCAGAGCACGAGCTCGGTGCGCATGACACGGAAGACCTCGACATCGAGCCGAATCGGACGATCCGGCGCGGCACCGCCGTGCAGACCGGCACGCTTGGCGCGCCGAGCGTGGGGCCGCGGACGTGGGGGCTGGAGAGCGTCGGCATCACCGGCAGCACGCGGGCCACCGGCAGGGGCTCGGTGGTGGCCGTGCTCGACAGCGGCCTCGATTTTCAGCATCCCGACTTTCGCGGTCGCGTGCGCAGCGGCGATGTGGCGCGCATCATCGACGCCGACCCGCAGGATCCGGACGGTCACGGCACGCACTGTGCCGGCATCGTCGCCGGCCCGTCCGTGCCGTCGTCAGGCCCGCGCTATGGCGTCGCGCCCGGTGCGCGGCTGCTCATCGCCAACATCTACGAGTCGGGCAAGGAGACCACCGATTGGCACCTGCTGCGCGGTCTGTTCTGGGCCGCCGAGCGGGGCGCACACATCGTGTCGCTCTCGCTGCGCACGGCACCGAGCGACGACGTCCAGCCGCACTCGCCGCTCTTCGAATCCGTCGCACGGTTCCTGCTCGACCGCTACGGCATGATCATCGTCGCGGCGGTCGGAAATTCGAGCGACCGCTGGGAGCCGTTCATCGGCCCGATCGAGCATCCGGCGGACTGTCCATCGATCGTCGCCGTCGGGGCCGTCAACAGCAAGCTCCGCCCCGCCCGCTTCTCCGCCGGCGGCGTCAGTACGCAGCGCGTGCCCACGCTCGTGGCTCCCGGAGTGGCCATCCACTCCGCGTACGCCGTGGCCCGCTCCGGCGCCAACGCCCCCTACCGCGCCCTGACCGGCACGAGCGAAGCCGCCCCCCACGTAGCCGGCGTGGCCGCGCTCTGGGTGGAGCAGGGCTTCCGCGGCCACGCGCTGGTCGCCAAGCTCCTCGCCAGCGCGCAAGTGCTCGCGCCGTTCAGCGACCGGGAGGTGGAGTCGAGATTGGTGCAGGCGCCGGGGTAGGGGGGACGCAGTTCCTCGGGGTTCCTCGGAG
>JAXDJK010000766.1:0-8131 GCA_034665665.1 Acidobacteriota bacterium | reverse complement strand
CGAGCCTCTCGGCTCGCTCCGCGTCTCGCAGCGTTTCGGTCTTGAAGACGCGGTCACGCCCCGCGAGATCGAGGCCTGCCGCAAGTACGTGCGCCGGCGGCTGAAGAAGGTGCTGGCGAAGACGGTCTCCCTCGGATTCGACTTCTCCGTCGGCACGTCCGGCACGATCGCCACCCTCTCGGCCATGGCCTCTCCGCACCGCGATACGCTGGCCTCGGGATTGAGCTGGCTGTCACGCAACCGGCTGCGCGACCTCATCGATCACCTCACCCCGCTCTCCCCCGCCGAGCGCGCGCGCCGCTTCGCGATCGACGAGCGCCGTGCCCGCGTCGTACTGGGCGGGGCGATCGTGCTCGACGAGATCATGCGCGGCCTCGACGTGGAGCAGATCCGCGCCTGCGATGCCGCGCTCCGCGAAGGGATCATCGAGACGCTGCGCGACCGCGATCGCACCAAGACCGACCCGCCGAAGGCCGGCAGCGTGCGCCGGTCGTCGGTGATGGCGCTGGCGGAGCGGAGCAGCGTGGAGCGCGCCCACGCCGCACACGTGGCCCAGCTGGCGCTGCGCATCTTCGACCAGACCGCCGACCTGCACCGCCTGAACACCGGCGAGCGGGAGATGCTCGAATACGCGGCGCTGCTCCACGAGGTGGGGATGCACGTGTCGTATCAAGCCCACCAGCGGCATTCGTATTACCTGATCTCGCACGCCGGCCTGCGCGGCTTCACGGGCGACCAGGTGGCGCTGGTGGCCAACATCGCCCGGTATTACCGCAAGTCTCCGCCGAGCGAGGAGGACGAGAACTTCGCCCGCCTCCCGGACGCACAGAAGGAAATCGTGAAGCGCCTCACCGCGATCCTGCGCGTGGCCGACGCGCTGGACCGCGGCCGCCAGCGCGCCGTGCGCGACATCCACATCGACGCCGACCCGAAGCGTGTGCGCTTCCGGGTCCGGCTGCGCGATGATGCGGAAGTCGAGCTGCAAGCGGCGGAAAAACGTGCCCGCTATTTCGGAAAGGTGTTCAACCGCAATGTCGAATTCGAAAGCAGCGCCGCCTGAAGAACGTCTGATCGTCCTGCTCCGCCATGGCATCGCCGAGGAGGAGAGCGAAGAGAAGAAAGACGAGGACCGCGGCCTCACCGCGGAAGGACACGCGAAGATGAAGCAGATCGCGCGCGGCCTCGTGACCGTGCTCCCGCGCACGCAGGCCATCTTCTCCAGTCCCCTGCTGCGCACCGTGCAGACCGCGCTGTGGGTCTCGAAAGCCTATCGCGCTCGAGTAACCGTGACCACCGCCGACGTCTTCGCGCCCGACGTGAAACCGAAAGCCGTGGCCGCCTTCCTGCGCAGCGTGGAGCACAAGCGCATCGTAGTGGTCGGACACGAACCGTCGCTGACGGAGACCCTGCGCGCCCTGACCGGCATCCGCGGCGGCGACCTCTCGCTCAAGAAAGGCGGCTGCTACGCCGTGCGCCTCGTGGGCGATACCGCCACACTCGAATGGCTGCTCACCCCGCGCGCCCTACGCAAGCTCGCCGGGTAGGCTCAGTCAAAAAAATCTCCGTCACCCCTTAGTGTCTCTGTGTCTCTGTGGTGAATGCCAGCATCCGCGTACCACCGCGGTTGCATTCACCACAGAGACACCGAGGCACTGAGGGGTGACGGAGAACGCCTATGTATAGAATCGGCAGCGCGTGCCCACTGCCAAACCGTTGCCGCTGCTGAATCGCGAGCTGAGCCGGCTCGACTATAACCGGCGTGTCCTTGCGAAGGCCGAAGATCCGGCCGTGCCGCTGCTGGAACGGCTGCGCTTCCTCACCTTCGCCTCCAGCAACCTCGACGAGTTCTTCATGGTGCGCGTCGGCGCCACGCGCGACCTGATCGACGCCGGCATCACCGAGCGCACGGCCGACGGCATGCTCCCGGCCGAGCAGATGGCGGTGGTGCAGCCGCGTACGCGCGAGCTGCTGGCGGACATGTACCGCTGCCTCAACGAGCAATTGCTGCCGGAGCTGCGGGAGGCCGGGATCATCCTGGAGAGCTTCCGCGATTTGACGGCCGAGGAGCAGGCAAGGGTCACCGAAGAATTCGTGCTACGCATCGCGCCGGTGCTCACGCCGCTGGCCATCGATCCGGGCCACCCGTTTCCTTTCGTGGCCAACCTCACGCTGAACATCGCCGCGATCGTGGAATCGCGCAAGGGCGGCGAGCACCTGGTGCTGATCAAGCTGCCGCCGATCCTGCCGCGCTTCTTCCCCATCGACGAGCGCCGCTTCGTGCCGATCGGGTCGCTGGTGATCGCGCACCTGCATCACTTCTTTCCCGCGCTGGAGGTGAACCGCGCGGTGCTGTTCCGGGTGATCCGGAACTCCGAGCTGCGCCTCGATCACGACGACATCGAAGACCTGCGCGATTCCGTGGAGGCCGAGCTGCGCCGCCGCGACCGCAAGCAGGTGGTCTGCCTGGAAGTGGACGCGCGCGCCGGCGAGGAGCTGGTCAGCGCGCTGGTGGAAGGGACGCGCACCCAGCCGGATGACGTCTATCCGGTGCCGGGCTTCCTGCGCCTGAGCGATCTGGCCACCATCTGCGACCGGGTCAACGATCCGGCCCTGCACTACCCCGATTTCAACCCGCGCCTGCCCCAGCGCTTCGCCACGACGGCGGACATCTTCTCGATCATCCGCGAGCGCGACGTGCTGCTGCACCGCCCCTACGATTCGTTCACGGCCATCATCGAGCTGTTGCATGCCGCCGCCACGGATCCAGCGGTGGTGGCGATCAAGCAGACGCTCTACCAGACGGACGAGGATTCGCCGGTGATCGATAAGCTGATCCTCGGCGCCCAGAACGGCAAGCAGGTGACGGTGGTGATCGAGCTGCAGGCGCGGTTCGAGGAGCGCCGCAACATCGCCATGGCCGCGCGCCTCCACGACGCGGGCGCGCAGGTGGTGTACGGCCTGGTGGGCATTCAGGCGCACGCGAAGATGTGCATCGTGGTGCGCCGCGAGGGCGACGAGCTGCGGCATTACGTGCATCTCTCGACGGGCAACTACAACGTGGACGCGGCCCGGGTGTACACGGACCTGGATCTGCTGACCGCGAACGAGCAGTTCGGCCGCGAGGCCTCGCAGTTGCTGAATGTGCTGACGGGCTTTTCGGCGCGCAGTCTCTCGGTGGTTCTGGAGAAGCAGTCGGTGCTGCGATGGTCGCAGTTCGCGGTAGCGCCATTCGATTATCAGCGGGTGCTGATCGGGAAGATCGAGCGGGAGGCCAAGTTCGCGAAGGAGAAGAAGCCGGCCTCGATCATAGCGAAGCTGAATTCGCTCGTGGACGCGACGGTGATCGATGCGCTTTACCGCGCCGCCGGAGCAGGTGTGCAGATCGATCTGATCGTGCGCGGGATCTGCTGCCTGGTCCCGCGTGAGAATCTGCGGGTGATGTCGATCGTCGATCGTTTCCTGGAGCACGGGCGCCTGGTCCGCTTCGAGAACGACGGCGATGCCGAGGTGTATCTCTCCAGCGGGGATTGGATGCCCCGCAATTTCACAAGGCGCGTGGAGGTGCTGGTCCCGCTGGTGGATGAAGCGACTCGTTGGCGTGCGTCGGAAATCCTGCAAATCGCCCTCGCCGACACAGCCTCGTCGTGGGACCTGCAACCCGACGGCACCTGGTCGCGCCGCCGCGGCAAGATGTCCAGCCAGGAACGTTTCATCGAGATCACCCGAGCCGAGGCCATGTCGCTCGGCCCCTATGACGCGGCCATCGAACAAGCGCCGAAGATTCGGCGAAAGGCGCGGCGCAAGAAATGACCGGTTACGGCTTGGGCACGATGGCATTCACCACAGAGACACAGAGACACAGAGGGGTGACGGAGGAAGAGATGTTTTAGAAAAAAATCTCCGTCTCCCTCTGTGTCTCTGTGTCTCTGTGGTGAATGCCATCGTGCCACCAAGACGAGGATGCAAATCAGGGGGATCCGAATTTCTTCCGCTTTTTGCGGCGGACTTCGCGGGGGCGCTTCATGGCTTCCTCGGCGGGGCCGAGGCGGACTGCTTCGGCTCGGGCGATCTCGATGAAGCGTTGTTGCGCGCGCACGCCTTGCGCCCGAGGCTTGCGGCGCTCGTACTTGCCGTCGGGGCGGAGCTTCCAGGCTTTCACGTCGTCCGAGAGAGAGATCGCCAGGATCTGGTGCTCGATGCGGTCGCGGAGTTGGGGAGAGACGATGGGCCAGGCCACCTCGATGCGGCGGAAGAAATTGCGGGGCATCCAATCCCCGCTCGTCACGTAAATCTCCGTCTTGCCCGCATTGCGGAACAGCAGCGCGCGGGAATGCTCCAGGAAACGGTCCACGATCGAGATCACCCGGATGTTCTCCCGGGGGAGCAGACAGCAGATCCCGCGTACGAGCAGATCCACCTTCACCCCTGCTTCCGCCGCGCGTAGCAGCGCCTCGATGACGCGGGGTTCTACGAGAGAATTCAATTTCGCGATGATCCCGCTGGGGAGACCGGCGCGGGCGTTCTGCGTCTCGCGGTCGATCATCCGCAGCGTCCAGGCGTGGTAATCCATGGGCGCGACCACGAAGCGTTGCCACGTCCACTCCGGCGCCGCGCTATCGAACAGCTCCTGCGCGGTGCCCACGCTGTAGCCGGTCAGCACATTCATCAACTGCGTCGCATCGTGACCGAACGCCTCATCGGTCGTCAGCAAGTCGAAGTCCGTGTACTGCTGCGCCGTGCGCGCGTTGTAATTGCCCGTGGAGAGGTGCACGTAGCGCCGCAGCACGCCCCCCTCGCGGCGGATCACCAGGCACATCTTGCAATGCGTCTTGATCCCCACCAGGCCGTACACCACCTGCACGCCCGCCTCTTCCAGACGCCGGGCCCAGGCGATATTGCGCTCCTCATCGAAGCGCGCCTGCACCTCCACGACCGCCGTCACCTGCTTGCCGCGCTCCGCCGCGCGCGCCAGCGCATCGACGACTAACGACCCCGGCTCCGTGCGGTACAGCGTCTGCTTGATCGCCACCACCTCCGGATCGTCCGCCGCCGTCTGGATCAGTTCCACGATCGCCGAATACGACTCGTACGGCCGGTGCAGCAGCACATCGCCCGCGCGCATGATCGAGAAAATGTCCGCGCGTGTGGCCAGCTGGGCCGGGATGCGCGGATTGAACGGCTCGTCGCGGAGGCTGCCGGCGCCGGGGAGATTCACCAGCTCCATCAGATCGCCCAGCTTCATCGGCCCGTGCGAGTGATGGACATCCTCGCGCGCCACCCCCAGCTCGCTCTGCAGCATCGGCAGCACCAGCTCGCTCGAGTGGCCGGAGGTCTCGATCCAGATCACTTCCTTCCGCTCGCGCAGCCGCAGTTCCGTCTCGACCGATTTGAGGAGGTCCTCGATCTCCTCCTCCTGCAGGGCGATGTCGAGATTGCGCACGACACGGAACGGCACCACCGCCTTCACCTCCAGGCCGGGGAAGAAGTACGACGCCTGCAGGCGGATCAGCTCCTCGACCGGCAGGTAGCGGTGCGGCGTGCCGGGCACGGCGATGAAGCGCGGCTGCACGCGCGGCACCTTGATGAAGGCCGTGTGGATCTCCCCCGCCGCTTCCAGCAGCACCGCTACATTCAACGCGCCGCTCGCCAGGAACGGGAACGGATGGCCGGGATCGACGGCCAGCGGCGTGAGCACCGGCGCCACCATCGACGCGAACTCCTCCGCCAGCGCCGCGCGCTGCTTCTGCGACAGCGACTCCGCCGATTCGATGCGGATGCCGTTCTTCTGCAGCTCCGGCCGCATGCGCGCGAAGACGGCATCCAGCTCCGTCAGCAACTGCCGGATCTGCTGCCGCACTTCCTTGAGCTGCTGCTTCGGCGTGCGCCCGTCCGGCGAGCGCTCGCGGATGCCGCTGGCAATGAGCTGATGCAACGCCCCCACGCGCACCGTCAGGAACTCGTCGAGGTTCGAAGCCGCAATGGCCAGGAACTTGACCCGCTCCATGAGCGGCACCGACCCATCCGCCGCCTGCGCCAGCACCCGGTGGTTGAACTCGAGCCAGCTCAGCTCGCGATTGAGAAGAGGCGCGTCCACGCGCGTAAGGATAGATGCAAGTTGTCGGTTGGCGGTTGGCGGTTGGCGGTTTGAAACCAAACGACCACGGTCACCGTCCTACCGGGGACGCCTTAACCGTCAACCGCCAACCGACAACCGACAACTGATCCCCGTGCTACCATCCACGCGCGTCCGAATAACTTTCCAGGAGCCATGATGCACGTCGTCCGCAGCCTGAGCGCGCTCGCGCTCGTTTTCCTCGTTTCCCCGATCCTTCGTGCAGATGAGCCCTGGGACGCGGCGCCGCTCACCGCCGAGCCTCGGGCCGTGCTGGCCGCGGCCGAGCAGATCCCGGCCGGCGATGCCGACATGGTCATCCTCCTGGACGAGACCCGGCACACGTTCGACGAGCACGGCCGCGGCACCATGACCCAGCGCTACATCTACCGCATCGCGGCCGATTCGGCCGTCGAGCGGTGGTCGACCATCAACGCCGCGTGGGCGCCGTGGTACCAGGAAAAGCCGGTCATCCAGGCCCGCGTGATCACCAAAGACGGCAGCGTGCACATGCTGGACGAAAAAGCGCTCGTCGAGGCCGCCTCGCCCGAGGAGTCGCTTGATATCTTCAGCGACAACCGAGTCATCCGGGCGCCGCTGCCGGCCGTAGCCACCGGCTCCGTCGTCGAACAGCTCATCACCTACCGCAGCAAAGAATCGCTCTACGACGGCGCCTCCAGCGACGTCTTCTTCTTCGGCAGCTTCAAGCCGGTGCACCGGGCCCGCTTCATCGTCGACGCGCCGGCCTCGCTGGCGCTGAAGCTGATCAACAGGACTTCGCCACAGATCGAGCCGAAGCGCGAGGAGAAAGACGGCCGGGTGCTGCTGACCATCGAAGGCGGCCCGTTCGCCGCCGCCGATCACTTCGAATGGGACCTCCCGTACGACGTCGCGCCACTGCCGTGGGTCGGCGTCTCCACCGCCTCGTCCTGGGGCGAGCTGGCCAAACGCTACACCGAGATCGTCGACCGCCAGATCGCCAACGCCGGCCTGGAGAAGGTCACGAAGGAAGCGATCGGCGATACCAAAGACCGCCGCGAGGTGATCGCCCGCGCGCTCGCCTACATCCAGAAGCGCGTCCGCTACGCGGGCGTAGAAGTCGGCGAGTCCTCCGTGGTCCCTCGCCCGCCGCAGACGGTCCTCGGCAATCGCTACGGCGACTGCAAGGATAAGGCGACGCTGCTCGTGGCCATGCTCCGGCAGGCCGGCCTCTCCGCGCACGTGGCGCTGCTGCGCGCCGGGGAAGACTTCGACGTGCCGCGCGACCTGCCCGGCCTGGGGATGTTCAACCACGCCATCGTGGTGGTCGACGGCGAGGGCTTCACCCCGATCTGGGTCGACCCGACCGACGAGTACTCCCGCGCCGGCGAGATGCCGACCATGGACCAGGGCCGCCTGGCGCTGATCGCCAGCCCCACCACTACTTCGCTCAGCGAAGTCCCGGTGGCCGATGCGAGCGCGAACAAGATCGTGGAGACGCGCATCTTCACGCTGCCGGAAGAAGGCAAAGCCGCGGTCTCGGAGATCACCGAGCCGACCGGCGCCGACGAGTCTTCGATGCGGCGCTACTACGTCACGCACGACCGCAAGCGTTACCGCGATTCGCTCGAGGAGTACGCCAAGAGCTACTACAACGCGAAGTCCCTGAAGGACGTGCAGGCCTCCGATCCGCACGATCTGGCCAAGCCGTTCCGCATCCAGCTCGACATCACGGACGCCGGCCGCGGCCTGGCCATGGACGGCGAGGCGGCGGTGGCGATCTTCCCCGGCGCGCTGCTGGAGAACCTGCCGTGGTCGCTGCAGGTGCACGACAACAAGAATGATGACGACGCGGCCAAGGCCAAGCGGAAGCGCCGCCAGGACTTCGTCTTCTCGCGGCCGTTCGTGAAGGAGTGGCGTTACCGCATCTCCCCGCCCGCCGGTTACGTGGCGCGCACGCTGCCCCAGAACGAGACCACGCCCCTCGGCACGATGACGCTGACGAAGTCGTACACCACCGAAGCCGACGGCACCGTCGTC
>JAXDJK010000765.1:0-3133 GCA_034665665.1 Acidobacteriota bacterium | reverse complement strand
TTACACGTGTGCCTCGGTCCCGGCTCCGAAAGCGCGCGCCGGAGGCGCGCACAACACCGGAGTCCGCCGTGAGGGAGGAGGCAGTACGTACCGCCCTCAGCGCTCGAGGAGGTTCATCGCTACGCTGGCGATTTCCATCATGGCCTTCGGTTTGTGGAGGAAGGCGTCGGCGCCGCGGTTGTAGGACTCGCGCTCGATCTCGGGGGTGCCGAAGGCGGAGAGGAGGATCACGCGGGTTTCGGCGGAGCGGCGGTGGACGTCGGCGACGATCTCGAGGCCTTCCACGCCGCCGAGGCCGGTCAGGCGGAGGTCGGCGATCACCAGGTCGTAGGGGATGTCGGCCAGCAGGGCCTGCGCTTCTTCGAGCTCGTAGGCGGAGTCGACCGAGTACCCGAGACCCTCGAAGTATTTGCGCATCGCCAGCACGATCAACTCCTCGTCGTCCACGATGAGAATGCGCTCGCGGCGTGGCGCCGCGTACTTCGGGACTGCCTGGATCATCGATTCCTCGCTCACACGGTTGCGGCGGATCGGTAGGCCGGGAAACGCACCGTCACGATCGCACCGCCATCGACGCCATTTCCTGCATCGATGGTGCCACCGTGCTCGTCCACCACGCGCTGCACGATCGACAGGCCGAGCCCGGTCCCGCCACGCCGGCGGGTGAAGAACGGCTGGAAGATCTTCCGCAGATCGGCGGGGTTGAACCCTGGGCCCTCGTCGCGCACGCTGCACGCGATCCACTCGCCATCCTCGCGTGCCTGGACGAACACCCGATGCCCCGCACTGGAATGCTGCACCGCGTTCGCCACCAGGTTCTCGAACGCGTGCGAGAGCCGGTTCACGTCCATGAGCAGCGACAGCTCCGGCGCGACGTCGATGGCCAGCCGCACGCCCGCTTTGTCCGCCAGCGGCCGGCAGCCCCGGAGCGCGAGCTCGATGGCCGCATCCATGGTCCCGGCGCGCAGATCGAGCGTCCACGTCTTGCCGTACTCCAGCAGGCTCTCCATGAGCCGGTTCAGGCGGTCCAGCCACTGCCGGAGCACGGCCGCCAGCTCGCGCACGTCGTCATCATGCGGCATCGAAGCGTCCAGCGCGTCGAGGGTCAGGCCCATGCCGAAGATGGGATTGCGGACCTCGTGGGCCACGCCCGCCACCAGCTCGCCGAGGGCCGACAGCTGCTCGCCGCGGCGCACCGACTCCTGCAGGCGGACGATGGCGGTCGTATCGCGCATGACGATGATGGCCCGCTCGTCCCCGTCGGCCGCCGACCGGAAGATGGTGCCGCTCAGGTCCCAGGTCCGCTCGTCCGCGTCGATCGCCTGCGCGGTGCAGGGCGTATGGCTGTCGCGCACCGCCTCGACGAGCTGCGCGAGCGTGGTCCACGGTTCCGCGGAACCGAACGAGACCAGCTCGCGGGTGAGCACGTCGGGATAGCGGGCGGCGCCGGTGAGCTCCCGGGCGGCGCGGTTGAGGCGGGTGATGGCGCCGTCGAGAGTGGTGATGAAGATCGGCAGCTCGATGGCGTCAAAGGTCAGCGCCCACTCCTGCCCCTTGCGCTCGATCAGCTCGAGCAGGCGGCGGCGCTCCATGTGCCGGCCGAGGGCGTTGCTGGCGCGCAACAGCGCCTGCTTGCGCTGCTCGCTCATCGGACGGACGGCGCGGGTGAGCAGCTCGAGCACGCCGATGACACGGGCGCCATCGTGCAGCGGCACGGCCACCGTGCCATGCAGGCCGGCCCGGGCGGCGCTCTCGGCGCGGCTGGCGCTGCTCTCGTCGAGGAGGTCGGGGAGCCAGACCACATCGTCCGCCGCCCAGGCCCGTCCCGGGATGCCGTGGCCGCGGGTGAAGCGCAGCTCGGCGATGCGCTCGCGGAAGCGCGTTGCGTCGAGGCCTTCGCGGGACCAGATCGTGGTGGGGACGAGTGCGTCACCGTCGAGGAGCCAGACCACGGCGCAATCCCATTCGTCCGCTTCGCAGAGGAAGGCCAGCACGTCGCGCAACGTCTCGTCGAGCGGCTTCTCCAGGTCGAAGAGGCGTGTGACGGCCAGCTCGAACAGGTTCTCCCGCTCGCCCGGCCGCGTGTCGGTGACGTCGCGGGCGATGCAGACCGCGCCGCCGGGTGCCGGGTTGATGGAGATGGCGAAGGAGTGCTCGGCACCGGCGATCACCACGCGTGCATCGGCCATGACGCTCCGTCCGGCCAGGGCCCGCTGCGAGAGGTTGCTCCACCAGAGGCTGGCCGCGGCGAGGCGCGGACCGTCCAGAAGCTCCTCGGCATCGACGGGGAAGGTCACGGTGCGGCGCAGCGCTTTCTCGCAGAGGCGCGTGAAGGCGGCATTTCCGTGGGTAATCGTGCCGCCGGCATCGACGATCCAGAGCGGATCGGGCACGGTCTCCAGCACCGCGTCGACCAGCGCGCCGGTGCCGGTCGACACCGGGAGCTCGGAAGTACCGTTCACGCGCCGCGTCATCTCGCTATAATCACGCCGCTTTGCGCGATCTCAAAGTTTTCTCCGGCCGATCCCACCCGTCGCTGACCGACGAGATCTGTGCCCATCTCGGTGAAGAGCCGGGTCACGTGACGCTGTATAGCTTCTCCGATGGCGAGAATTACGTCCAGATCGACGAGAACGTTCGCGGTGCGGACGTCTTCGTGATCCAGCCGACGTGCCCTCCCGGGGTGAACGATCACCTGATCGAGCTGCTGATCATGCTCGATGCCTTCAAGCGCTCGTCCGCGCGCCGGATCACGGCCGTGCTGCCCTATTACGGATACGCACGGCAGGACCGCAAAGACAAGCCGCGCGTGCCGATCACGGCCAAGCTCGCGGCGGATCTGATCAGCGCCGCCGGCGCCGACCGTGTGCTCACCCTCGACCTGCACGCGGCCCAGATCCAGGGATTCTTCAACATCCCGGTCGACCATCTCTTCGCCGCGCCGGTGATCATCGGCTACCTGAAGACGCTGGCGGCACAGGAGGACCTGACCATCGTCTCGCCCGACGCGGGCGGCGTGGAGCGGGCCCGGGCCTACGCCAAGCGCCTCGGCGCGTCGCTGGCCATCATCGACAAGCGCCGTTTCGCCGCCAACCAGACCGAGGTGATGAACATCATCGGTGACGTGGAAGGG
>JAXDJK010000764.1:0-3504 GCA_034665665.1 Acidobacteriota bacterium | reverse complement strand
CTCCGAGGAACTGCTTCTCCCACGCGGATCAGCGCCACACGCATCAGCGGCGCGGTGGTCAGGTCGAACGGACGAAGGGGCTCGCCGTCGACGATCTGCTGCACGGCCGCTTCGTCCGCGGCATCGTAGGAATCGAAGTCGAAATCGACCTCCTCCGCGACCTGCTGCCGCGGGAGGCCGTCGACAGCCACGAACGAGGTGCGCAGCGCTTCGTGGCGGCGGACGATCTCGCGGAAGGCACGGAGCAGCGCGGTCTCGTCCAGGGGACCGAGGAGGCGCTGGTAGTCGTAGACGTTGTAGCCGCCGGCGTTCTCGGCCTGCACGCGCTCGAGGAACCACATGCGCAGCTGCGCGGGCGACAGCGCCAGCGGCTGCGACGGATCGCGGCGAGGCACGGAGGTGCGCCCCGGCGCCTGCGACGGGAGGCTGCGCAGGAGCAGCGCGCGCTGCTCGGGCGTGAGGCGTCCCAGACGATCGGCGAGAGGCTCGCTGCTCAAGCGTTTCCTCCGGTTCCCAGCATGGCCTGGATCTCCTCGTCGCTCAGCCCCTCGATGCGCTGGAGGAGCGCGGCCAGGCCGTCCTGGTCGGCGGAGCTGATGCGCTCCGCGGCGATCGCTTCCGCGAGACCGGCTACGGTCGGCGTGTCGAACAGCTTGCGCAGCGGGATCTCGGCGCCCATGTCGCGGGAGATCCGGGAGAGGAGCTGCGTGGCCAGGAGCGAATGGCCGCCCAGCGCGAAGAAGTCGTCGTGAATGCCCACCCGTGGCAGCCCGAGCACGTCGCACCACATTGCGGCGAGCTGCTTTTCGTCCTCGGTGCGCGGCGCGGCTGAGAGCTCGGCGGTGAGGTCCGACAGTTCCGGTGCGGGGAGTGCGCGCCGGTCGACCTTGCCGTTCGGCGAGATCGGCAGCTTCTCCATGACCACGAAGGCGCTCGGCACCATGTACTCGGGCAACGCGGCGCGGAGATGGGTGCGGAGATCGGTGGTGGAGATCACGGCGCTCTCGGCCACGACATAGGCCACGAGGCGCTTGTCGCCCGGACGGTCTTCGCGGCAGATCACCACGGCCTGGCGGATGTCGCTGCGCTCGCGGAGCGCGCCTTCGATCTCGCCGAGCTCGATGCGGAAGCCGCGGAGCTTGATCTGGTTGTCGGAGCGGCCGAGCACTTCGATACGGCCGTCGCGGCCCCAGCGGGCCACGTCGCCGGAGCGATAGAGGCGGGCGCCCGGCACGCCGCTGAACGGATCGGGGATGAAGCGGTCGGCCGTGAGAGCGGGCCGGTTCATGTAGCCGTGACCGAGGCCGATGCCGCCGATGAACAGCTCGCCCGGAACACCGTCCGGCACCGGCTGCAGATTCGCATCGGCGATGTACATGCGCATGTTCTGGATGGCGCGGCCCACGGCGATTGGGGCGTCTTTCGTGACGCGGTCGAGCACCGACCAGACCGTCGTTTCCGTCGGTCCGTACACGTTCCACAGCTCGCCGCCGCGGTCGAGGAGTGCGTCCGCGAGATCGCGGGGCAGCGGCTCGCCGCCGCAGAGCAGCTTCAGTTTCGCATCGCCCTTCCAGCCGGCGTCGAGGAGCATCCGCCACGAGGCCGGCGTGGCCTGCACGACCGTGGCGCCGCTGTCGATGATGAAACGCGCCAGCCGGTGGCCGTCCGCGGCGGTAGCGCGATCGCTGATGGCCGCTTTCGCGCCGATCAGGAGCGGGAGGATCAACTCCAGCGTGGAGATGTCGAAGGAGAGCGTGGTGATGGCGCAGACGGTGTCGTCCGCCGAGAGCCCTGGCGCGCCCAGCATGGCCAGAAAGAAGTTCACCGCCCCTTCGTGCGGGATCTGCACGCCTTTCGGCTTGCCGGTCGAGCCGGAGGTGTAGATGACGTAGGCCGTATCGCGCGGACCGGCGCCGCCGTCGACGTTCTCCAGTGTGAGATCCGCGGGTGCCGCGGCATCGAGAAGCACCAGCTCGGCGTTTCCGGCGGGAACCTCGTTGCGCAGATGCTCCTGCGTGACGATGAGGGCCGCGCCGGTGTCCTCGATCATGAAGGCGATGCGATCGGGCGGATAGCTGGGGTCGAGCGGCAGGTAGGCCGCGCCGCTCTTCAACACGGCCAGTACGGCCACCACCATTTCGGCGCCGCGGTCGGTGTAGATGCCGACCAGCGTGCCGGGCTTCGCGCCGCGCTGCTGCAGGTCTCGGGCGAGCGCGTTCGCACGGGCATTCAACTCGGCGTAGGTGATGGTGCGCTCGCCGATGACGTAAGCGGTGCGGCCTGGCGTCCGCGCCACCTGGGCCTCGATCATCCGCTGCACCGGTACCGGCGGGACGTCTTCGCGATTGGCGTTGCGGGCCACGAGGATCTCGTGGCGCTCGCTCTCCGAGAGCAGCGGCAGGTCGGTGATGCGCGCGTCGGGCCGCGTCACGGCGGCCTTCAGGAGAATGCCGAGGTGCTCGCCGAAGGAGCGCGCCGTTTCGCCGTCGAACAGATCGCTGCTGTATTCGATCAGCAGGTCCAGCGTGGTGGCGTTCGCGTCGATGAAGAGCGCCAGGTCGCAACGGGAGGTGCCGGAGTTCAGCTCGTCCATCTGCACCGGCGTCAGCGCCACGCCCGGGAGCTCCATCGAACGGTCGGGGAGGTTCTGGAAGAAAACCATCACCTGGTAGAGCGGCGAGTGGCCGAGGGAGCGCTCCACGTGCAGCGCTTCGATGAGCTGCTCCACCGGCAGGTCCTGGTGCTCGTAGGCGTCGAGCGTGGTCTGCTTCACGCGCCCGAGCAGCTCACGGAACGTCGGATTGCCGGAGAGGTCCGTGCGCATCGCCAGCGTGTTCACGAAGTAGCCGATCAGCGGCTCCAGCTCCGCGCGATGCCGGCCGGCGATGCCGGAGCCGACCACGAGGTCGGTCTGGCCCGAGTAGCGGAAGAGCAATGTTTTCAGCGCGGCCAGGAAAGTCATGAACAGCGTGACCCCCTCCTGCCGGCTGCACTGCGCCGCGGCGGCGGTGGTGGCGGGATCGATCTGAACGCGGACGATGTCGCCGCGGTACGACTGCACGGCCGGCCGCGGCCGGTCGGACGGGAGCTCCAGCACCGGCAGGCTGCCGGTCATCCGCTCCGTCCAGTAGCCGAGCTGCTTATCGCGCACGTCGCCTTGGAGCCATTCGCGCTGCCAGAGGGTGTAATCGACGTATTGCAGCTCCAGCGGCTCGAGCGGCGAGGAACGGCCTTCCAGGAAGGCGGTATAGAGCGCCGTCAGCTCGCGATAGAAGACGCCGAGCGACCAGCCGTCGATGACGGTGTGATGGACGTTGAGGACCAGCAGATGCTCGTCGTCCGACAGCCGGACCACCAGCGCGCGCAGCAGTGGCCCGCGCGCCAGGTCGAAGCCGCTGCCTGCTTCATTGCGGGCGATGGCCAGCGCTGCATCGCGACGTGAGGCGGTTCCTCGGGTTCCTCGGGTTCCTCGGAGTTCCTCGGCACGATCCCCGTTCTCCCCGA
>JAXDJK010000763.1:0-2929 GCA_034665665.1 Acidobacteriota bacterium | reverse complement strand
ACGATCAGCCTGAAGAATCGGCACTGCTGGCGCTGGAAGTCGATCTCCTGAACCGCGGGAACGGTGGTCTGGCGCAGGATGCCGACGTCTTCAACGCCTTGCGGACGGCGATGGGACGGTTGCAGCCGCTTCCGGTGCTGGATGGCCAATTCGACAGCGTGCTCGCGCTGGCCGTGATGCCGGACGGACACACGGCGGTGGCGGGCTCGGAGGACGGCCGTGTGGTGCTGCTCGCGCTCGACGGCCAGGGCCAGTCGAAAGCGCTCGGCACGTTCCCGGCGGCCGTTCGTGCCGTGGCGCTGCGGCCTGCCGGCGATCTCGCGGCCGCGGCAGTTGGCCGCCAGGTGTACCTCTTCGACCTCCGGCAGCGCGCGGTGTCTTCGCGCCTGCTCGCCGAGGGTGCCAGCGGCGTGACCTCGCTGGCCTTCGACAGCAGCGGCGTGCATCTGGCGGCGGGCAGTCTCGATGGTGCGGTCCGGCTCTTCGATGTCGGGAGCGACACCAATCCCGCGATCGCGCTCCCCGGCACCGCCAGCAACCGCGTGACCTCCGTCGCCTTCAGCCCGGACGGAAAGACACTCGGCGTGGCAGCGTCGAAAGGCGGCGGCCTCCTTTGGAACATGGGCAGTCCCGGCGCCGTACCGCGCACCGTCTGCGCTGGCATCGACGTGCGCAGCATCGCCTTCGCTCCGGATGGAAAGAGCGTGGCCTGCGGCAGCGCGCAGGGGCAGATCGTCCGCGTTTCGCTCGGCGGTGCGGACCGTCCCGCCACGCTGGCCGGTCACCGGTCGAGCGTGAACTCGCTGGCCTTCGACCATTCCGGGACATCGCTCGCCTCGGCCAGTTCGGACGGCTCCGTCCGGGTCTGGAACCTCGCCCGTCCGCAGGAGCAGGCGATCGTGCTCCCGGGCCACGAGTCGTGGGTCTGGGCGGTCGCGTTCACTCCGGGCGGGGACCGTCTGGTATCGGGTGGCGCCGACCGGAAGGTCAGGACCTGGCCGGCGCGGACGGAAGTGCTGAGCCGGATGCTGTGCGGCGTGGTGGCCGGGCGCGCCGGACAGAAACAGCTGACCCAGGAGGCGTGGCGCAAGTACATGCCCGCCGACCTGGCGTACCCGAAAGACGGCCCATGCGTGGCGAGGAGCGGACCATGAAACAGTCGAGACCTGCCCTTCTACCGATCGTGACGCTGGCGGTCCTGCTGGCCGGACGCGCCGCGGCGAGCACCGAATGCGATGACGCCTTCGTGCAGGCGCAGAAGACCTTCGCCCTGGGCATTTTCGAAGACGTGCCGGAGCAACTGGCGCCCTGCCGCGGTGCGGGCATCCCGCGGCGCGTGGCCATCGACGTCCACCGGCTGCTGGCGCTGACGTATCTCTACGACGACCGGCCCGAGCTGGCGCGGAAGGAAGTCTCGGCGATCCTCCGGCTCGACTCCGGATTCGGCGTCACCTCGCCGGTGCGCTTCAAATCGCTGGTGGATGAAGTCCGGCTCGAACAACAGGTGACGCAGGTGGCCTCCGTCTCGAAGACGAGCGAACCATTGCGCGAAGCGCCGGCCACCGTGGTGGTGGTCACAGCGGACGAGATCCATCGCCGCGGCTATATCGACCTCGAGCAACTACTGCACGACCTGCCGGGTTTCGACCTGTCGCGGACCAACGGCGACATCTACTCGTTCATCAACCTGCGCGGATACCGTTCCACCCAAAGCGATCGCCTGCTCTTGATCGTCGACGGTGTCGAGCAGAACGAGTTGAGCACCAACACGCTCTATCTGTCGCGCCAGTACGCGCTCAGCAACATCGAACGGGTGGAGGTGGTCTACGGTCCCGCCTCCACGATGTACGGCGCCAACGCGTACACCGGCGTCATCAGCATCATCACCAAACAGCCGGAGGTGCTGCTCGGGGAGAAGAACCAGTCCGCCATCTCGGCCCAGACCACGGTCGACGGCCACGGCTCCGGCAACGTCGATCTGACGCTGGCGGGAAGGAACGGCGCCGGTACGATCGCCTGGTCGCTGGCCGGCAACTTCCAGCAGTCGCAGGAGCGGGACCTCTCCTCCTTCGACGACTGGGACTACACCTACCGGAACTTCGACTACGCCGGTGCGATGCGGCTCAGCGGAACGGATGCCGATGAATTCATGGCCGCGGGTGCCTGTGCGCAGCCGTCGCCGTACTTTCAGTGCGATGAGGCGGGGCGGACGGTGGAGCTGACGCCGGCCGGCGTCAGCCTGGTCCGCGGGCTCGACCGGCAGTTGATCGAACAGAACGCGCTCGGCTTCGACGACCGCGCCAAAAACTGGTCGGTAGACGGCAAGGTCCGGATCTCGAACCTCACCATTGGCGTCCAGTCGTGGCGGAGCGAGGAAGGCACCGGCTCGACGAACTTCGCCTACATGAACGCCGGCAACGACTCGTGGACGCCGCGGAATACGGCCTTCTACCTCAAGTACTCGATCCCCCTCGAGACCGTGAAGCTGAACCTGTTCAGCCGGTACGTGCAGACGAGCTTCGATCGGGAGAGCACCAGCTACCACTACTTTCATAACTACGCCCGCGGCTTCCTGAACCTCTGGAGCCTGGTGCCGCCGTGCCAGACGTTCTATGACCAGGAGCCGATCAGTTGTGCGCCCGCCGATACGTGGTCGCGGCAGGTGCTGTATGGCGCGCTCTCCAGCCAGCTGCGGAGCGAGCTCAATCTGGTGTACGAGCCTTCCTCCACGTTCAACGGCGTGGCCGGCGTGGAGCTGGCCAAGAGCTCGATCCAGAGCACGTTCGACGAGATCAGCACCGCTCCGGTTGCGCACGATCCGGCCTTCGACGCCAGGCCCGAGCAGGTCGAGCACACCGACATCGCCTTCTACGCACAGAGCTCGTACCGGCCGCGCCCATCGTTGCGGATGATCCTGGCCGGGCGGCTC
>JAXDJK010000762.1:0-4174 GCA_034665665.1 Acidobacteriota bacterium | reverse complement strand
CGCTTTGAGCTTGTCTACCGCGGCCGGAAGCCACTTCGACGACCTCGAACGGAAAGAAATGCTTGATCCGATTGAGGTAACGATCGGCCGCCGAGCCCAGCTCCGCGTCGGCATGGGAACCACCCCAGATGAACCTAAATTTCATGGGTAAGCTCGCAGCTGTCGGCTCTCAGCTCTCAGGAGAAGCGGGGTCATTCGAGGCCGTAGCGCTTTCGTTTTTCGAGGAGGGTTTTTCGGTTGATGCCGAGGATCTCGGCGGCGCGGGAGTAGTTGGAGCGGGTCATGCGCAGGACTTCGCGGATGTAATGGGATTCGAGCTCGTCGAGCGTCCACTGGCCGCGGGCGGCGGTGGTGACGAGATCGGAATCGGTGCGGATGGGGAGCGAGGCGGCGGTGATGCGGTCGCCTTCCTCAATGAGCGCGGCGCTCTCGATGGCGTTGCGAAGCTCGCGGACGTTGCCGGGCCAGGCATAGTCGTGCAGGAGGCGCTTTGCGTCATCCGCAAAACCGGCCAGGCGGCGTCCGGTGGCTTTGAGGAAACGTGCAGCCAGGGCGGCGATGTCTTCGGGCCGCTCGCGCAACGGGGGGAGCGTCAGCATGACGACGTTGATGCGATAGAAGAGGTCGCGGCGCAGCCCGCCGGAGGCGAGGAGGGCGGAGAGCTCGGCGTTCGATGACGAGATCACGCGCGCGTGGAAGTCGACGGTGGCGTTGCCGCCGAGGCGCGTGAAGCGGCGCTCCTGAATAGCGCGCAGGAGCTTGGCCTGCAGGGGCGGCGTGAGGGCGGCGATCTCGTCGAAGTAGACGGTGCCGCGGCGCGCGGTCTCGAGCTTGCCGAGCTTGCGGCTGTGGGCGTCGGTGAAGGTGCCGCGCTCGTGGCCGAACAACTCGCTCTCGAAGAGGTCGGGAGGGATGGAGGCGCACTCGATGTGCACGAAGGGCTCGTCGCGGCGGATGCTGCAGGCGTGGATGGATTCGGCCAAGTAGTCTTTGCCGACGCCTGATTCGCCGGCGATCAGGACGTTGACGTCGTGATCGAGGACCTTCTCGACCGTCTCCAGGACGTTCCGCATCGCGGCGTTGCGCGTGCGGAAGAGGTCCCGGAGCCGTGGTTCACGAGGTCTTCTGGAAGGCACGGCGGTCCGCTTCCTCGGTGTACTCCGCCGTCACGTTCGGAGCGTCACCCCACAGCCGTTCCAGGCCGTAGAAGCGCCGCGCTTCGTCGGTGAAGATGTGCACGATGAAGTCGCCGAAGTCGAGGAGCACCCAGCGGCCCGGGACCGTTCCTTCGACGAGGAGCGGCTTGACGCCGCGATCCCTCAGCTTGTCGAGCACGTTGTCGGCGATGGCCTGGGTCTGCCGTTCGTTGCCGGCAGAGGTGAGGATGAAGTAATCCGCGATCGACGTGAGCTTGCCGACCGCGAGGACGTCGAGGTCGTAAGCTTTCTTGTCGAGTGCCGCGGCCGCCGCGAGGCGCACGCGGTTTTCAATCGATTCGTTCACGATTGGCCTTTCGATAGAGTCCGTAATGATGAATGTAGCGCGAGACGCGCGGATCGACCAGTTCGTCGATCGGCTCAGCCGCCTGCACGCGCTTCCGGATTTCAGTGGACGATACGGGCACGGTCGTATTCTCAGCGAACACGAGGCAGCCGCGTGTGGAGCGTTTGTGACTCTCCGTGACCAGCGCGTGCAGCACGGGCGGGACGGATGCGAGACCGCTGCGGGTGAGGACGGTGAAGTTCGCCAGCTCGAGGATACGGTCGATGGACTTCCATTCGAGCAGTGTGGCCAGGTTGTCGTCGCCGATGATCCAGTCGAGGGTGTCGTCGACGTACTGTTCGCGGAGCTGTTCCAGGGTGTCGACGGTATACGAGACCGCGCCCCGTTCCAGTTCGATGTCGGACACTTGGAAGCCGTCGTGGTCGAGCGTGACCATCGCGGCCATGGCGAAGCGGTGGCTGGCAGCGGCGAACTCCTGCTCCTGCTTGAACGGCTGCCGGTAGGCGGGGATGAAGAGAACGCGGTCCCATTCGAGCCGCGCGCGCACGGCAAGAATGGGCTCGAGGTGTCCACGATGGAACGGGTCGAAGGTACCGCCGCAGATTCCGATCTTCATCGTGCTGGCGTGTCGTCGCGCACGTACACGACGACGGGACCGTCTTCGTCGGTGCCCTCAGTCTCCTCGAGCTCCGCGGCCTGGTCGGCCGGTGGCGCGAGGGCGGGCAGCGGCTCGTGCTCGATCGTCCGTTCCGACGGATGCTCGCGGACGAAACGGGCCAGGATGCGAATGAGGTCGCGCACGCCTTCGCCCACGACGGCCGAGATCTCGAAGTACTCGTAGCCATTGCTCTCCGCGTACCCGCGGAGCTTCTCGGAGTTACCCGGCACGAGGGAGTCGATCTTGGAGCCGACCACGATGCGCGGCTTGTGCGCGAGCTTCTGCGAGTAGAGCGTCAGCTCGCGCGCGATCACCTCGGCATCCTCGTCCGGCGTTTCGTTCGCGGAGAGGTCGACGAGGTGGACGAGCACGGAGCAGCGCTCGACGTGCCGCAGGAACTGGTCGCCGAGGCCATGGCCTTCGTGCGCACCTTCGATGAGGCCGGGGATGTCGGCCACGACGAAGGTCTGGTCGTTGTCGGCACTGACGACGCCGAGGTTCGGGACGAGCGTGGTGAACGGATAGTCGGCGATCTTCGGCTTGGCCGCGCTGATGACGGAGATGAGGGTCGACTTGCCCGCGTTGGGCAGGCCGATCAGGCCGACGTCGGCGATGAGCTTCAGCTCGATGAACAGCTCGAGCTCATCCCCTTCCAGGCCGTCTTTGGCGAAGCGGGGGGCCTGGCGAGTGGCGGTAGCGAAGTGCTGGTTGCCCCAGCCGCCACGGCCACCCTGAGCCACGCGAAAGCGGTCGCCGTCGTTGGCGAGATCGGCCAGGACTTCGCCGGTGGTCTTGTCGCGGACGACGGAACCGACCGGCAGCTCGATGGTGACGTCGTTGCCGTTCACGCCATGGCAGTTGGAGCCCATGCCGTGCTCGCCGCGGCCGGCTTTCCACTCGCGCTGGAATTTGAGGTGGTAGAGGGTATTGAGGCGTGAGGAGGCGACGATCCAGACGGAGCCGCCATTGCCGCCATCACCACCCGAGGGGCCGCCTCTGGGAACGAACTTCTCGCGACGGAAGGCCACGCAACCGTGTCCGCCGTCGCCGGCTTTCACACGGACCGTTGCCTGATCGATGAAATGCATCTTCTTGAGTGACTTTCTGACTTCCCCGAGGAAAAGAAAACGCCGCTCCGGTGGAGCGGCGCGGTGGAATCGAAACGTGAAGCCGGGATCGACCGCGTGGTCGACGGGCTATTCAGCAGCAGCTGGGGCAGCGGCGACCGGGGGCGTGACGCTGATGAAGCGTCCGCGCTGACCCTTGTCGTGGAACTGGACGATGCCGTCGATCTTGGCGAAGAGGGTGTGATCGCGGCCCATGCCGACGTTCAAGCCCGGGTAGAACTTCGTACCGCGCTGGCGGACGAGAATGGATCCACCGGTGACGAACTGGCCGGCGAAGCGCTTCACACCGAGCATCTTCGGTTGCGAATCGCGACCGTTGCGCGATGAACCCTGTCCTTTTTTATGAGCCATGGTTATCTCCTGTCGCGAGACTTAGAACGAGATGGTGTCGATGCGGACGTGCACGAGGTCCTGGCGATGCCCGTGCTTCCGCTTCGTATGGTTCTTACGACGCTTTTTCTTGAAGACGATGATCTTCTCGCCGCGTGCTTCACGGAGAACCGTCGCCACGACCGAGGCGCCCTGAACGATGGGGCTACCGACCTTGGTCTGGTCGCCGCCGACCATCAGAACTTCGTTGAACGTGACCTTGTCCTGATCTGCGCTGCCGAGAATGTCGCGCTCGACCTGGAGCCGATCGCCTTCAGCGACTCGATACTGCTTCCCACCGGAACGAATGATGGCGTACACAACGTCCTCCCAGAATGTGCTGCTGCGTGTGACACGCCCGCAAACAGGCGGTCAACGGGCAGGATCGTCTTCAACTCCCTGGGGTTGAAGGCTATTCCCGTGGCAGGTTGTCATCCCGAGCGTCGTGCGAGGGACCTGGGCGGGTGGGGCGCGATGCAAGCGCCACATGCCCCGTGCCCCACCCGCCCAGGTCCCT
>JAXDJK010000761.1:0-2852 GCA_034665665.1 Acidobacteriota bacterium | reverse complement strand
AGGGACCTGGGCGGGTGGGGCGCGGGGCCTGTGGCGCTTGCATCGTGCCCCACCCGCCCAGGTCCCTCGCTCGACGCTCGGGATGACAAGGCTTCCGCCAACCGCCCCATCCCCTCGCGAATCCGCGCGTCGCTCTCTTTGGCGAACGTCAGACGCATCGTGTTCTGCCCGCTGCCGTCCACGAAGAACGGCGCTCCCGGGATGTACGCCACCCCGTTGGCCACGGCCGCCGTCACCTGCGCGGCGGTATCGATGTCACCGTCGAGCGTCACCCAGGTGAACAGCCCGCCATCGGCCGGCGTCCAGGTGGCGCGGCCGGTGAAGTGGCGCTCCAGCTCCTCGAGCATCACTCCCCGCTTGCCGCGATAGAAGGCGCGAACGTTCTCGATCTGCCCCGGCAGCTCGCCGGCGGCGCAGAACTCGTCGACGATGGACTGGTCGAGCATGCCCGAGCAGAGGTCGGCCGCCTGCTTGGCGATCTCCAGCTTCTCCAGCAGCGCCGGCGCCGCCACGATCCACCCGCAGCGCAAGCCGGGCGAGAGCACCTTCGAGAACGACCCGAGGTAAAGCACGCGGCCGTTCGCGTCCCGCGACTTCATCGCGGTCGTATCGACCCCGTCGACGTACAGCAGCTCGCCGTACGGATCGTCTTCAATGATCAGAAAGTCGAACTCCTCGGCGATGGCCAGCACCGCCTCGCGGCGCGCCTGCGTCATCAGCCGTCCGGAGGGATTCTGGAAATTGGGGATCGTGTACAGCAGCTTCGGCTTGCGCCGCGCCGCCACCTCGCGCAACGACTCCGGCACGATCCCTTCGTCATCCTGCGCCACCCCCGCCAGCTCCGCACTGCGCGCAAAGAAGGACGACGACCCGCCGATGTACGTCGGCAGCTCGACCAGGATCACGTCGCCCGGATCGACCAGCGTGTGCGCGATCAAATCGAGCGCCTGCTGCGAGCCGGTAGTGGTCAGAACGTCCGCCGTCGTGCACTCCACTCCCCGCCCCCGCGACACCTCGGCGATGAACTCACACAGCCGCGGCAACCCCCGCGTCGGCCCGTACTGCAGCGCGATGGCCCGCTTCTCCCGGATCACCCGCTCCGCGATCGCCGCGATCTTCTCCGCCGGAAACGTCTCCGGATTCGGCACCCCGCCCGCGAACGAGAAGATGTTCGGATCGTTGATCAGCTTCGCAAACGCCCGGATCGCCGAAGGGCGGAACTGGTGCGCATCACGGGAGAGATACAAGTCGTATGACTGCATGCGCCGCGGAGTGTATCGAAGGAGATGGGACTGCACGTAGACGACCCATCGACGCAGGAACCCGAGTTTGCAAGCGCCTGCCGAGTCGGCCGAATCAGCTGCGAACCGCTATCAAAGTGGTTGGCAACCACTTTCACAGTCCTTCGGAACCGCGTGAAAGCTCTTCGCAACCATCATCAAAGTGGTTCGCAACGATCCGAACGTTCGGCCGGACAAATTGCCGCCGAAATGGTGCAACGTTTACGCGAAGCGTTTGGAGTGCGGCGCTTTCCCGCCGCTTTTGTACAGCCACAGGCGGGACAGGAGTCACAGACGCACTGTTGCGTGGGACACGCACTCCGCCCGTGGCTGTACAAGAGCGGCGGGAAAGCGCCGCACTCCAAACGCTTCGCGTGATCCAGCGCGGTCTTCGTCGACCTCGCTGACGCCTTACGGCTCGTTCGCCAGCGCCGAGTACGACGCCAGGAACCAGCTGCCGATGGCGGCCGAAAAAGCGCTGCTGAGGATCCAGCCGAGGAGGCGGACCGGCAGGGCGACCAGGCCGAAGATCGGCTGGTTGCGGCTGGCGATGGTGGCGAAGGTGCCGGCGAAGGAGAAGCTGGCGAAGAAGGCCGACCCGGCCATCCCGACCACCAGGACCGCCAGGCCGATCAGCAGATGGCGCCCGAGGTCCGCGCGGATGGCCTTGTTGGCCGTCGCCAGCGCCTCGCGCGCGCCGGTGCGGCGATGCGCCCAGTTCGCGATGGCACGCGTCGACCAGATCGATACCCAGACGCCCACCACCACCGCCAGCAGGATCGTGGCCACCAGGCCGAGGCAGCCGATGCCGGCCGCGGCTTCGGGAGTGCCTTGCAGCAAGAGCAGAAGCACGAGCGTCGGCAGGAGCGGGATCAGCAGGACCACGCTGCCGGCCGCCCAGGCCAGGTTGTAGATCCAGAAGACCGTCCACCACCCAGCCGTCGCGCCCGCCCACCAGCGGTGAAGCGAAAAGACGCGGTAGCGCGTCCGCGGACCGTCCAGCGATGCCCCGGCCGTCCCTTCCCCGTCGGCATAGACCCGCGCGCAACCGGCCACCAGCAGCGCATGAATGGCCGTGAGCACCACGCCTACCACCAGCGTCACCAGCAGGATGTAACCGACGATCGCCGCGACACGTGGCAGCAAGGCCTGCAGGTTGTCGGTGTCGACCGCGGAACGGAGGTCCGTCAGGCTGGCCACGCTCAGGCCGACGGAGACCAGGATCGGCACGACGACGGCCACCACCGCGGCGAAGATGATCCCGGCGAAGACGAACGTCTCGCCGAGGCGCAGGACCAGCAGCGGCCAGTTCGCGAACGTGTTGTCGAAGCCGCGGCGGAGGACGTCGACGGCGCCGCGTTTCACAGCACGTTCCGGCGGTAGTCGCTGGCGCCGGTGAAATCGACCAGGGTGGCCATCTCGTAGAGCCGGCTGCGCAGGCGCGTGCCGATGCGGTCGGTGAGCGACTCTTCCTTCGCCACGGCCGGCGTATCGAAGTAGTTCGTGGTGAAGATCGTGGCCCGCTCCTCGTTGTAGCGGGTGTTGATCACGTAGTAGAGGATGTCCTGCACG
>JAXDJK010000760.1:0-2990 GCA_034665665.1 Acidobacteriota bacterium | reverse complement strand
GGAGTTCCTCGGCAACACGCCGCAGCCCGAGGAACTCCGAGGAACCCGAGGAACTCCGAGGAACTGCCTCCCATACAATCCGCGCGCATGACGGCTTTCGACTCCTCGTCCCGCGCGTTCGCGCACTCCCTCGTGGACCTGCTCTTCGATCACGTCGAAGGCATCGAGGGGCGGCCGGTAGTCGATTGGAAGCCGTCCGCGGACCTGCGCGACATGGTGCGGCTCGACGCTCCGCTGGCCGATCCGCTGGAGCTGGCGCGGCTCGTCGCCGAGGAATCGATCCAGCTCCATCACCCCGCGTACATGGGCCACCAGGTCTGTCCGCCGTTCGCCGAGGCCGCGCTGGCCGATTTGCTGATCTCCGTCACCAACAACTCCACCGCCGTATGGGAGATGAGCCCCATCGGCACCGTCATCGAGAAGGAAGTGGTCCGCTGGCTGGCCGATCGCGCCGGCTACCCGGAACAGGCCCTCGGCACGGCCGTCTCCGGCGGCTCGGCTGCGAACCTGACGGGCCTCATGGCTGCACGCGCGCGCTGGATGGCGGACGAAGTGAACATTGGCAAGCACCCGCTGGTGATCACCTCCGCCGACGCGCACTACTCCATCGCCCGCGCCGCGGCCATCATGGGCATTCCGGGCACGAACGTCCTCAAAGTGCCGACCGACGACGCCTACCGCATGGACGTTGGCGCGCTGGAGGACGTGCTCGCCGCCGCCGAGGAGCGCGACGACGCGTCCGTGCTCGCCATCGTCGCCACCTCCGGCTCCACCGCCACCGGCGCGTTCGACCGCCTCGACGAGATCGCCCTCCTGCGGGACCGCTACCGCACCTGGCTGCACGTTGACGCCGCGCACGGCGCGTCCGCGTTGCTGAGCGACACGCTGGCGCCGCTGGTGCGCGACCTCGACCGCGCCGACTCTTTCTCCTGGGATCCGCACAAAATGCTCTGGATGCCGCTCTCCCTCGGCACGATCCTCGTCCGCGAAGGCATCTGGCTGCGCCGCGCCTTCGAAGCCGACGCGCCGTACCTCTTTCACGCGCAGGCCGAGGCCGAGAACCTAGGCCACATGACCATCCAGTGCTCCAAACGCGCCGACGCCATCAAGCTCTGGCTCGTGCTCCGCTCCCGCGGCACCGCGCCCTTCGCCGCCGCGCTGGAACGCGTCTCGTCCATGACCCGCTACCTCTATGACCAGCTCGCGCAGTCGGAAGACTTCGAGCCGCTGCACGAGCCGCAGATGAACATCCTCTGCTTCCGCCGCCGCGGTTTCTCCGACGAAGAGACCGACGCTCTGCGCGAGCGCCTGATCCGTAGCGGCCAGGCCTGGATCACCTCGACGATCCTGCGCGGGGAGCGCGTGCTCCGCGTGACCATGATGAATCCCCGCACCGAAGAGCGGCACGTCGACGCCATGCTCGACGCGCTCCGGACCGTCTGATGGCCCGCCTGCGCATCGTCCTGGTCGAGCCGCGCGAAGCCGGCAACGTCGGCGCCGTGGCGCGGGTGATGAAGAACTTCGGCTTCGCCGAGCTCTGGATCGTCGGCCACCACCCCACGCTCCTGCCGGTCTCCGGCTGGTGGGCCAGCGGCGCGGACGACGTGCTCGCCACCGCGCGCTTCGTCCCCACGCTGCAAGAAGCCATCGGCGACGCGCACCTGACCGTGGCCACCACCTCCATGCGCGGACGCACCACCGCCACCTCCTTCAACCCGCGCACGCTCGGCGCGCACGTGGCCACGATGGAAGAAGAGCAGCTCGTGGCAATGGTCTTCGGCCGCGAAGACAGCGGCCTGACCCGCGAAGAGGTCGTGCTCTGCCAGCACACCGCGTCCATCCCGACGAATGCATCGTTCCCGACCATGAACCTGGCCCAGTCGGTCTGCGTCTTCTGCTACGAGCTGTCATCGATCGTGCCCGTGCCCGCGGGCCGGGTCCTGCCGACGGCCGACCTGCTCGAACGCCTCCATCAGCGCGCGCAGCAACTCCTGCTGGATACCGGCTTCCTGCGCCCCGGCTACCCCGCGCGCCTCTACGACGAGCTGCGCAATCTCCTGGCCCGCGCCGACGTGGACGAGCGCGAGGTCACGATCCTCCTCGGCATCATTCGGCAGATGGAGTGGGCGTTGCGGCGGTCAGATTCGTCGGATGCGCGCGGCTAAGGCACTCGCCGATGATGTCGATGAACTTGTCGAGATCGAACGGCTTGAGGATGGCGTTGCAGACCGCGTCGGCGGGGATCTTGTCGACGCCGCGCTTGCCGGCGGCGGTGAAGACCACGATGTGCGGGCGGTGCTCGGGATAGCTCTCGGCGATCTTCTCGATGAACTCGTAGCCGTTCAGCTTCGGCATCATCAGGTCGAGCAGGATCAGGTCGAAACTCTCATGCGTCTGGACCTTCTCCAGCCCGGCCGCGCCATCCTCGGCCAGCTCCACGTCGAACTTCATCCGCTTGAGCACGGCCTGCAGGAGGACGCGGATGGCCAGGTCGTCATCGATGACGAGGATGCGGCGTCCTGTTCCGTCGAGCTTCTGTACTGGCATTCCGTTATTGCGTTCTACGCTCCAGACCGGGAGCAAACGCGGTTTCCTATGTCAGAGTACGGTACTGAGGTGTCGCGATCAATGGGCAGTTTCCCGAATTTTCCACGCGGCGCAAATGTGACGCTGTTTTCCTTCCGGCCGTGGGTGCGCCGGGCCGGATTTTCCATCATCGTCGTCGCCGCGGCAATTACGGCGCTGATTGTGGCGGTATTGGTGCTCTGGCCCGCCTCCCGGTACGGCTGGATGGGGGAGCGTTTCGTCTGGGTTTACGTCGGCACGCTTTGGCTGGGAGGCCTGAAAGTGTGGCTCGGCACCATCCGGCCCGTGGCCGAGGCGGGAGAGGAAACGCTCGTTCTCCGTCCGCTCCACCAGCTTCGCGAGCGCGTCATCCGCTGGGAAGATCTCCTCGGGACCGAGCAGATGATCCGCGGCGACCGGATGAT
>JAXDJK010000759.1:0-7294 GCA_034665665.1 Acidobacteriota bacterium | reverse complement strand
CTCGGTGTTATTACCCGCGGCGGCGATGACGAGTACGCCGTTCCGTTTCGCGCGCAATGCGGCCGCGTCCAGCTGTGCAGAGTAACCGCCGAGGTAGGGCGCCGTTCCTGCCGAGATGTTGACGACTGCTGCTCCCTGGTTGCTGGCCCAGCGGATTCCTCGAATGATCGTGCAGTCGCATACCACTCCGACGGTGCTCGTGACGTGTCCGTTGAGGATGGTCGAACCATATGCCATCCCGTAGCGTCTCGAGCCGTCATAAGGCGTCACGGGTCCACAGGCGAGGCCGATGCATTGCGTCCCATGACCTCTCGTGTCTAGTGTCGCGTTTGTTCCGAGCGAATCGCTGAGCATCGTGCGAGCTTTGAAATCCGGGTGCGGCGCATAGCCGCTGTCAAGGACGGCGACTTTGACTGCTCCTGAAGGTGTCGCCTTCACCTTCATCGCTTCGAGGATGCTTGCGTGCGAAGCTAGGCCGAGCACTTCTCCGCCCGACGGAATCTGGAGTACTCGCTCCGGCCCGATCGAAACACCGGGGAATGGAAATGCCTCCAGTAGCGCCTCGAGAATCGCTGGAGGCAGCGGCACAACCGCTATGCCCAACTCAGTGAACTTCTCGACATCCACCATCGAGAATGGAGGCAACGATGCTTTCACCGGCAACGACTCGAGCACGGAAACGAAGGCATCGATACGATTCGCGGGCAGGTCAGGATCGACTGCCACAAGAGAGCGTCCGGTGAGGGCATCGAGTCCGTTTGCCATGAGTATCCCCTTCCGCATCTCATGGACGGACCGTCTTTGGCTTTTCTCGTGTCCCGCGTTCTTCGCACGCAAATGTGGCGGCGTTCGACCCGCCCGCGAAAGCCATGGGTTAGCCTACATTGCTGTTGTCCATTCCTTCCGACGACGGACCATATCGGCCGATCACCACTAGGCCGCGCGGCTCTTCGACAGCGCCGCCTGCCACTCTTCGATCGTGCACGCGTCCAACGCGGGCCACGCATCTCGGCTACGAGCTGACAGCACGAGGGTCGCCTTGTGGACCGCCGTATCGAAAAATTCGCACCGTCCGGTGTCAGCCGGCAGTTGCAACTTTGTAAGCGAACCCTCGGAAACGCAAACGCCGCCTTTCGGCGGCGTAGGATCGTCTTATTTTGGCGGGGCCGACGGGGCTCGAACCCGCGACCTCCGGCGTGACAGGCCGGCGTTCTAACCAACTGAACTACGACCCCGCGTCGTAGGAATCTCTGCTAACCCTCTCGGCGGCAAGTGCATTCCAGCCGAGGGAGGGCGCATCGTATTCGGCGCTTCGGTGGGTGTCAATAGTCGAAGAGGTCGGCTTCGGCGAGGGGTTTGGCGGCGGCGTCTTTGGGGGAGATGGAGGGCTCCGCTAGACCCCAGTCGATGGCGAGAGCGGGGTCGTTCCAGAGGAGGCTGCGGTCGCTGGGGGGGTGCCAGGGGGTGGTGCATTTGTAGAGGACTTCGGCGTCGTCGCTGAGGACGGCGAAGCCGTGGGCGAATTTGGGGGGGATGTAGAGCATGTGGCGGTTTTCGGCGCTGAGCTCGGCGCTGGTCCACTTGCCGAAGGTGGGGGAGCCGCGGCGGATGTCGACGGCGACGTCGAGGATGCGGCCGCGTCCGCAGCGGACGAGTTTTCCCTGGGGCTCGTGGAGCTGGTAGTGCAGGCCTCGGAGGACGCCGTGCGTGGAGTAGGACTGGTTGTCCTGGGCCCAGGTGTCGGGGAGGCCGGCGTCGCGGAACTTGGCGGCGTGGAAGGTCTCCATGAACCAGCCGCGGGCGTCGCCGTGGACGGCGGGCTGGAGGAGGAGGACGCCGGGGAGGGTGGTTTGGGTGATTTTCAAGGCGGGGCGGATTCTACTGTGAAGCAGTTCCTCGGGGTTCCTCGGGTTCCTCGGAGTTCCTCGGGTATGCGGCGGTCGCCGAGGAACTCCGAGGAACTGCCGAGGAACTTAGGCACCTTCTGCGGGCTTCTTGGGCCAGATCAGCGAGGCGATCACGGACAGCGCCAGGATGCCGGCGATGGCGCCGAGGGAGAGGGCGATGGGGACTTTGTACCAGTGCACGATGACCATCTTGGTGCCGACGAAGAGGAGCACGGCCGCGAGGCCCATCTTGAGGTAGTGGAACTTGTCGATGACGCCGGCCAGGAGGAAGTACATGGCGCGGAGGCCGAGGATGGCGAAGATGTTCGAGGTGTAGACGATGAAGGGGTCGGTGGTGATGGCGAAGATGGCGGGGATGGAGTCGACGGCGAAGACGACGTCCGTCGCTTCGATGGCGATGAGGACGAGGAGCAGGGGGGTGGCAAAGCGGCGGCCGTTTTTGGAGATGAGGAAGGACTTGCCGTGGTAGTCGGGGACGGCGGGGATGAGCTTCCTGGCGAACTTGTAGATGGGGTTGCGCTCGGGGTGGGGCTCGGCGTCGCCCTCTTTCATCAGCTTGATGCCGGTGAAGATGAGGATCGCGCCGAAGACGTACATGATCCAGTGGAAGCGGGAGATCAATGCGGCGCCGAGGCCGATGAAGACGGCGCGCATGACGATGGCGCCGATGACGCCCCAGAAGAGGACGCGATGCTGGTAGATCTTCGGGACGGCGAATGAGGCGAAGAGGATGACGAAGACGAAGATGTTGTCGACGGACAGGGCCTTTTCGATGACGTAGCCGGTGAGGAACTCGAGGGCTTTCTGCTGGCCGAACTGGTAGTAGATCCAGCCGTTGAAGACCATCGAGAGGGCGATCCAGACGGCGGACCAGGTCAGGGCCTCTTTGAAGTGGACTTCGTGCGGTTTACGGCTGAACACGCCGAGGTCCAGGATGAGCATGCCGACGACGAAAACGCTGAAGACGCTCCAGAGGAGCGGGGAGCCTATGGATTCCATGCTTCCCGAACAACGGCAGGCGACGCGCGCTAATTCATAGATTGGATGGATTGTTGCTTGGGTTCCGATTGCATTAATCTATGAGTCAAAGATCTCTCCGTCACCCCTCTGTGACTCTGTGTCTCTGTGGTGAATGCCAGCGTGCGTCGCAGCGAAAGCGTGGCCTCTTGCAAGAGACCGCGTTCGAAGCTGCGTGGCTCGCTTGCATTCACCACAGAGACACAGAGTCACAGAGGGGTGACGGAGAAATGCGAATGGTTGACTAGTGGACTGGCTGAACTATCACCATCTTCTCTATTTCTGGACGGTGGCCCGCGAGGGGAGCATTGCCCGGGCGACGGAGGTGCTGCATCTGACGCAGCCGACGATCAGTTCGCAGTTGCGGCTGCTCGAGGAGTCGCTGGGGGAGAAGCTGTTCGAGAAGTCGGGGCGGAATCTGGTGCTGACCGAGGCGGGGCGGGTGGCGTACCGGTACGCGGACGAGATCTTTGCGCTGGGGCGGGAGCTGCGGGATACGCTGCGGGACCGGCCGACGGGGAAGCCGCCGCGGATCACGGTGGGCATCGCGGACGTGGTGCCGAAGCTGGTGGCGTACCGGGTGCTGCGGCCGGCGTTTCAGGTGGGCGGGGACATCGAGCTGGTGTGCCGCGAAGGGTCGCCGGACGTGCTGTTCGAGCAGTTGGCGCAGCACGAGGTGGATCTGGTGCTGACGGATGCGCCGGCGGCGATCGCGCCTGCGCCGCTGCGGGCGTACAACCATCTGTTGGGCGAGAGCGGGACGACGCTTTTCGCGACGCCCGCCATGGCGGCAGGGGCACGGAAGGGTTTTCCGCAGTCGCTGAATGGCGCACCGCTGTTGTTGCCTGGCGCGGCCACGCAGTTGCGAAGGGCGCTGGAGCTGTGGCTGGATGCAACGGGCATCGTGCCGAAACGCGCCGGCGAGTTCGACGATCTGGCGCTGCTGACGGTGTTCGGACGCAATGGGGTCGGCATTTTCCCCGGGCCGACGGCGATCGAAGAGGAGATCGAATTGCAGTACAACGTGCGGGTGGTAGGGCGGCTGCCGGACGTGAAGGAGCGTTTTTACGCGGTCACGGCGGAGCGGAAGATCAAGAATCCAATCGTCAGCGCGCTCACGAGTGCGGCGCGGCGCGAGCTGTTCGAAGGAGGTTCCCGTGGTGGACGAAGGTGAAGGGCTGGTTACGGATCTGGAGTCGAAGCCGCAGTGGAAGGCGACGGGGATCATCTTCCTCGGGCTGGTGGCGCTGCTGCTGTTGTGGGCGGCCTTCGAGATCATTCGGCCGTTCCTGACGGCGATCCTCCTCGGCGCGATCCTGGTGACGCTGACGTTCAATCTCTTCCGGCGCGTGCGGATCGCGGCGAAGGGGAGCTCGACGAAGGCGGCCATCGTGATGCTGCTGGGTACGACGTTCGTGCTGGTGATTCCGGCGACGGTTTTGACGATCCTGCTCGTGCAGCAGGCGAACGATCTGGTGGAGAAGCTCCAGACGGGCGAGGCGCAGCAGATGATCAAGCGGATCGATCTGACGCACTCGCTGGGCTGGGTGAAGCGGTTCGCGCCGAAGTTCGATCCGGCCTCGCTCAGTCCGGACCGGCTGCTGCTGCCGGCCATGCGGCAGGTGCCGGGCTGGGTGGCGCGCAATGGCGGGGCGCTGCTGGGGGGGATCGCGGGGCTGTTTCTGGGGTTCGCGCTGACGCTGCTGTCGATGTTCTTCTTCTATGTGGAAGGGGAGTCGATCGTGCAGCAGCTGTCGGTGCTGTCGCCGCTGCCGAAGCGGTACGACCGGGAGTTCGGGGCGCGGTTCAAGGACGTGATCGATGCGACGTTCCGCGGGCAGCTGTTCACGGGGCTGGCGCAGGGGGCGATGACGGGGATCGGGCTGGCGATCTGCGGGGTGCCGGGGGCGGCGTTCTGGGGGGCGGTGGCGGCGCTGCTATCGCTGGTGCCAATGGTGGGGGCGGCGGCGGTGTGGGTGCCGGCGGCGATCTATCTGTCGATCTCGGCGTCGATGGGGACGCGGCCGTGGTGGCCGGCCATCGTGATGACGCTCTGGGGGATTTTCGGGGTGTCGCTGATCGACAACATCATCCGGCCGTGGGCGATGAAGGGGAAGGCGCAGCTGCCGGCCATCCCGCTGCTGTTCGCGGTGCTGGGCGGCCTGCAGGCGTTCGGGTTCGTGGGGCTGGTGATCGGGCCGCTGGTGTTTTCGCTGCTCATGTCGATCATCGACATCTATAAGAAGAGCTTCGCGCTGCCGCGGTCGGAGTCGATCGTGGCGTAGCGAGGCGGTTCCTGGGAGAGGCGGTTCCTCGGAGTTCCTCGGGTTCCTCGGAGTTCCTCGGGTGCGCGGGGCGCACGGGTCTCCGAGGAACTCCGAGGAACTCCGAGGAACTGCCTCCAAAGCTCAACCTTGGCAACCTATTTGTAACTAGCTGTTTGCGATGGTGGCAGACCTCGGCAGCCGCGTGCTGATCGCGGACCGCGATGCCTCGCTGCGGCAGTTGCTTTACAGCAGGCTCTTGGAGATCGACCTGTTCTCCGACTGCGTGGCGAACGGGCGGGATGCCCTGGAGAAGCTGGGCGACACGGGCTACGCGGTGCTGATCATCGATGTGACCCTGACGGACGTCGACGCGATCCAGGTGATCGAGCGGATCGCGCAGATGCCGGCGGCGCAGCGGCCGGTGGTGCTGGTGCTGGCGGAGCGGCCGGAGGCGGCGCGGACGATGGACGTGGACATCGTGCAGATCATCCTGCGCAAGCCGGTGGACGTGACGCAACTGGCGGAACTGGTGGGGAGTTGTGTCCGGAGCGCCGCGCGGCGGGCAGCGCTGGCGCCGGTGCCGCCGAAGAAGAGCGGCGATCAGCTGACGTCGTGACCGGCCAGGCGAAGCACGGCCGCCGCTTCGTCCAGGCGTTCGCGCTTGACCAGGACGTAGTCGGTGTCGAAGGTGGAGATCAGAAAGACCGGAATCAGGGCTTCGGCCAGTGGTGTCAGGAGCGCGGCGGCGATGCCGACCATCTCGAAGGGAATCGGGCCGTGAAGCTTGAAGGCTCCCCAGCCGCGCTCGGCCTGGACGTGCTCCGGTACGGAGCCTTCGTCGCAAACGATGGAGAGCTCGTCTGAAGTGCGGGAGATGGTCACGAACGCGCCGCGAACCCACGACGGCAATTCGGCGTGAGAGGCGAGGCGGGCCACGGCCAGGGTGCCGGGCAGAATGGAGAGGCGCAGCGCCGCGGTCATTGCTCGAGGAGCTTTTTCACCGCGTCGAGGAGCTGGCCGCCTTCGAAAGGTTTGTAGACCACGCCGAAGACGTCGTCGATCACCGACTTCAGGATCGATTCGGGTGACCCGGTGACGAGGAGGATGCGGTTGAGGAGCTCCGGCTTCTGCTCCTTGAGGTGGCGGATGACGGTCATGCCGCCATCGGTGGGGGTCATGATGTCGAGGAGGAGACCGTCGTAGTCGTTCTTCTCGAGCTGCTCGATGGCCTCGGAGCCGCCGCTGACGACGTCGACGCGATGGCCGGCGCGCTTGAGGAGGGTGGAGACGAGGCGCTGCATCGACGGGTCGTCGTCGAGCAGGAGGATTCTGGTTTTGGAGGGAAGCAGCCGGATCATGCGCGGGGGGAGTGTATCGCAGGCGCCGGTTGGTGCGGAGTGAGGGATTCGAACCCCCGACCCCCTCGGTGTAAGCGAGATGCTCTACCGCTGAGCTAACTCCGCACGAAGGGCTGCCGGGCGAGGATAACACGCGCCTATCCGGCCAGCGCGTCGAGGGCGGGGCCGGTGATGCGGTAGACCTGCCACTCGTCCTGCGGGCGCGCGCCCAGGGACTTGTAGAAGCCGATGGCGGGATCGTTCCAGTTCAGGACAGCCCATTCGACGCGGCCGCAGCCGCGCGCTTTGGCGACCTTGGCGAGGTGGGCGAGGAGGGCGCGGCCGTAGCCTTTGCCGCGGTGCTCGGGGCGGACGTAGAGGTCTTCGAGGTAGATGCCGGGCGCGCCGAGGAAGGTGGAGTAGCTGTGGAAGAAGAGGGCGAAGCCGGCCGCGCCGGCGTCGTCTTCGAGGATCACCACCTCGGCGTAGGGGCGCGCGCCGAAAAGGGTGGCGCGGATGCTCTCCTCGGTGGCCACGACGGCGTGCGCCAGGCGCTCGTACTCGGCCAGGTCGCGAATGAACTGCAGGATGAGGGGGACGTCGGCTTCGACGGCGGGGCGGATACGGAAGGCGCTCATCGGGGGAAGGATACAGTTGGCGGTTGTCGGTGGGCGGGGGGCTTGTCATCCCGAGCGTCGCGCGAGGGACCTGTGCGGGTGGGGCACGCTGCAAGCGCCACAGGCAACGAGCCCCACCCGCACAGGTC
>JAXDJK010000758.1:0-4613 GCA_034665665.1 Acidobacteriota bacterium | reverse complement strand
GATCAGCTGCTGGACCGTCGGCACCCACCTCCGCCGCGTCTTCGCCAAGCTCGGTGTCAGCACCCGCGCCGCCATGGTCGCGAAACTGATGGAGCACGGCCGGCGATCGCGGTGAGACCAGAGATTTTGCGGGACGGGTAGGGAATGGAACGTAACGGTCACTCCTAACGCAGAGCATGACTACCGGCGGGGTACCGCATCGAAAACGATTCTCCGCGAACTTCGTCGGCCGCGCGATGGGGCTCTGTCTCGCGTTCTGGCTGGCCGGACCGGTGGTGAGCGCCGTGCCTCGGGTCGTGCGTAGAGCGTTGGTGATCGGCATCCAGGATTACCTCCGACCGGTGGAGCTCCCTGCCGGCAAAAAACGGCCGCGCCGCGGCTGGTCGGATCTCGATGGCCCCGTGAACGACGCCGAGTCGATAGCGGAGGTCCTGCGGAAGCGCTATCTCTTCGATGAAGTTGAGACCTTGCTCGACGCGCAAGCGACCCGCGCCAATATTCTGGCGCGGGTCCGTGCACGGCTCGTGACGCCGGTTTCGCCCGGCGACGTCAGTGTCCTTTACTTTGCCGGACATGGGTCGCAGATGCGGAATTCCGCATCGACGGAGGACGACCACCGCGACGAGACCATCGTCCCCTACGACTCGATCGAAGGCGCGATGGACATCCGGGACAAGGAGATCCGGCGGCTCCTGAACGACATGCTCGATCGCAAAGCGGTCGTGACGGCGATGTTCGACAGTTGTCATGCCGGCTCGATCAGCCGTGGGTGGCCACTGGCGAAAGAGCGCTACGCGCTGCCGGATCCGCGCGACGCGGCCGAGCTGCCGCCGTTTGATCCAGGCCCTGTGCCCGAGTCGCGCGGGGCTGTGGTCGTGACGGCAGCGCTCGATACGCAGGCAGCGGTGGAGACCACGGGGGACGACGGTCTGCCGCACGGCGTTTTCACGACGGCGTTGCTGCGCTCGATGCGCAACTTGCCGGTAAACACGACGCCTGCCGATCTTCTCCGGAGCGTGCGGGTGTCTCTCGAGTCTTCGATGCGCGCGCAATTGCCGACCATCTCCGGAACGATCCAACGGCAGAACGCGCCATTGTTCGGGGGCGGAGTTGCCGACAGTGGCGTTCGGGTGGCGGTGGCCAGGGGGCGGCAGGCCGGCATCATCGACGTCCACGGCGGGGTGGCGCTCGGTCTCGCTCCGGGAACGGAGCTTCGTTCGGCGAAATCGGGCGGAGGATCTGTACGGCTGAAAATCGTCGAGGTCGAAGGTCTCACCCGTTCGCGCGCTGTGGTCACCGCCGGAGATCCGGCCACGATCGACGCCGGAACGTTGTTCGAGGTCGACCAATGGACCTTTTCAGGTGTTCCCCTACGCGTGTGGTGGGCGGCCGATGCTCCGCCGCTCGCGGCACTCACAGATCTCGCCGCGCACTTGCCCGATGCGCTGGCTGCCCGTGGAGTCCGGGTGATCGGCGATCCGACGGAGGAAGCGCCGGAGGCGGTCCTGCGCTGGTGGACCGGTACGTGGCAACTGGTCGCGAGCGGAAGCGGCGCGGTCACGGATCTCGGAACGACTTTGGACGGCGAGGCACTCGCGCGCCTGGTCGGCTCGCGCGCGCTCTTTCTCAGCATTCCGCCGCCGCGGGAACTCGGTGCTGCCCTTCGCCTGGGGGCCGGTGAGCTCTCGGGCGTGACGCGCGTGACGGACGTTGCTTCCGCGGATTACATCCTGCAGGGCCGCATCACCGACGGCAGGATCGCCTATGCCTGGACCGTTCCCAATCGCATCAAGAGCGAGCTCGACGCAGTGGCCATGCCTCTGCGTACGGCATGGCAGAGCATTCCAACCGACGAAGGACTCGCGCCGGCCATGCGGATTCGCATCGCGGCGACATCACTGGAAGATCATGCCGTGGCTTTGAATCGGGTGCGGATGTGGCGCGAGCTCCAGTCGCCTCCCGGAGCTCCGCGGCTGCCGTACTGCTTTGCCCTGCAGAACACCGACACCGGCACGTTCGTCGATCGGGGAACGATACGCGGCGGTGAGAGCTACGTTCCGGTGGTGATGTCGTCGGGTGATCAGCCCGCGGCGGCGGTCGAACCGCAGTGGGTCTACGTCTTCGGCATCATGGCGGATGGAAAAGGGCGGTTGATCTATCCGCCGCGCGGGGAAGGGGCCATCGAGAACCGTGTGCCGGCTGCGGGAGCCGCGGCGTATGCAGATGTGGTTCCGCTGGGCGGGCCGATCGACATCGGCGGGCCGTATGGGATCGACACGTATTACCTGCTGACCTCTGCCGATCGCATCGACGACCCTGACGAGGTCTTCAACTTTGAAGGCATCCGATCCGGCAAGCCGGAACCGGCCAACCCTCTCGCGGCGCTCTTGAAAAAGGCGGTGGGCTCGCGCAGCGACGCGCGCGGTGAGGTGCCGACCACCTGGACGATCGAGAGACTCTCGATCCGGAGTAGCGAACCATGAACGTGCGACGATCACTGATCGCCGGAGTGTCATTTCTTCTCCTGGCGGGGTGCGTTTCCAGCAGGCAGTGCGATCGCGAAGTCGCCGAAGCGAAGCAGATCGCGGAAAGCGCTGGACGTGAAGCCGCTGCCGCACACGCCGAAGCCGCGGCGGCCCGCGCGGAGACGGATCTTGCGCGCGACGAGGTCGCCGCGCTTGCGAATGAGCTAAAAGCCGCGCAGGAGCAACTGGCAAAGATCGCCGCCACCGCGCCGGCGGCGCCCGATCCGGACGCGGAGGAGCGCCCGCGAGATTTTGTCGACGAGGTGCCGGCACGGGCCGTGTCCGGCGGCCGCGAAGTGCATGTGGTCCGCCTGTTTTACGCGACCGACCGGCGAGCTACCGGGTCCGATGTTCCGATGGATTTCTATGACTCGGGACGAAACGCCGAACTGCAGTTTGGTACCTGCATCGTGAGCGTCCCGTACCGGCACAAACCCGGAACCCTGGAGACGGAGCGCTGGACCCACCTGGAGTTCGTCCCCGACGTGACGCGCGACGTGGTGCTGTTGACCGTTCGGCCTGTGGCTGGAGAGGCGTTTCTCACCGACCTTCGGGCGCGGATCGCCCGGACTCCGTCGAAAAGCGCGCTCGTGTTCATCCACGGCTACAACGTGACGTTCTCCACGGCGGCGCGCCGCACCGCGCAGATTGCGTATGACATCGGGTTCGACGGGGTGCCGGTCGTCTATAGCTGGCCGTCCCACGGAACGCTTCGCGACTATCTCGGTGACGAGGGGAACGCGCGCTGGACGACGAATCATTTGCGGCAGTTCCTGCAGCAGCTGGCGGAGCGCTCCGGCGCGACGTCGATCCACATCATCGCCCACAGCATGGGCAACCGGCCACTGGTCGATGCGCTGGAGCGGCTTGGGACGTCGAAGAAAAAGGTATTCGACTCGATCGTGCTGACCGCGCCCGACGTTGATTCGGACGTGCTCGCGGACGTGGCGGCGCAGATCCGGACGACCGCGCGAACGGTGACGCTCTATGCCTCCGACACGGACAAAGCGCTGCATGCGTCGCGGCTCGCGCATTCCGATCAGCGGCGTGCCGGTGAGGCTGGCGCGAATCTGATGGTTCTGGACGGGATCGATACGGTCGACGCCACGGATGTGGATACAGGCTTCTTTGCCCTCGGGCATTCGTATGTCGGCGACGACACGCTGGCGGTCACAGATCTACGTAAGCTGATCGTCGGACGCCTGCCGCCGGAGCGGCGCGGTCTGCAACGGCTGGTTCGCGCCTCACGCACGTTCTGGCGCCTGCTGTCACGAGTGCCTGCACCAGGATGAGCGGGGCCTTCACGGAGACGTCATGAAGCGAAACAGTCAAATCTATTTCGCAGCGGTGCTCGTATGCATCGTTGCGCTCTCTCTTCACGCCGACGTACGAGGCAAGGCACTCCTGATCGGCGTTTCCGACTATGGCGGTGCGTGGCCGACTCTTCGTGCGGATGAAGACGTGGCCCTCGTTCGCGCGGCCCTGGCTGCCGACTACGAGGTCACGGTGGTCCCGAATCCGAACAAGGCCGAGCTTCGCGCTGCGCTGGACGAGTTTGCCGATGCAGCCGAAGCGACACCCGAGGCGCGTCTGCTGGTCTACTTCGCCGGGCACGGGGCCACGCTCGACGACATCGGCTACATCGTCCCGCGCGACGCGCCGCGTCCCGGTGACGACCCGGAGTCGAAGCGGGCCTTCAAGAGAAAAGCGATTGCGATGGACGATCTGGTGGCGTGGGCCAAACCGCGGTCCGCGTCGCAGGTGTTGTTCGTCTTCGACAGTTGCTTCTCGGGCTCGGTCCTGCAGGCGGCGCGCGGCTACGAGATACGCCGGAAGCCGTCCCTCCTCGTTTCCCCCGTTCGGGCGTTCTTCAGTTCCGGCTCGGCGGGAGAGACGGTCCCGGATATGAGCGTGTTCCGCAAACGATTCATCGACGGAATTAATGGTGCGGCCGATCTCTACCCCGACTGTGTCATCACCAGCGACGAGCTCTCGTACTGGATAGGACGGGAGTTCGCTGGGGATCCCGACCGGAGGCAGACGCCCCAGTACGGGAAACTGGCCTCCGGACGGTTCACGACGCAGGGG
>JAXDJK010000757.1:0-2622 GCA_034665665.1 Acidobacteriota bacterium | reverse complement strand
TCCGTGGAACCCCGAGGAACTGCCTCCGCTACACTTCACGCCGCATGCAATCGCCCACGGACCGCAAGGCCACCTACGCGCTGGCGATCCTCACGTTCATCAATCTCTTCAATTACGTCGACCGATGGGTCGTGGCGGCCGTCGTCGAGCCGATGAAGAAGGGCCTCGGACTGACGGACACGCAGCTCGGCATCGTCGGGGCGGGGTTCATCGTGGTCTACGCCGCGACGTCGCCCATCTTCGGCGCGCTCGGCGACAAGAAGGCCCGTCCGCCGCTGATCGCCCTCGGCGTGGCCATCTGGAGCATGGCCACCGGCCTGGCCGGTTTCGCCCGTGGCTTCTGGACGCTGTTCATCGCCCGCTCGACGGTCGGGGTGGGCGAGGCCGCATACGGAACGATCGCGCCGGCGCTCCTTGCGGACCAGTTCCCGGTCGAGAAGCGCGGCCGGGTCATGGCGGTCTTCTTCGCCGCCATCCCCATCGGCTCGGCCGCCGGGTACGTGCTCGGCGGAGCGGCGGACAAGCACTTCGGCTGGCGGTCCGCCTTCTGGATCGCCGGCTTCCCCGGGCTCCTCCTCGCGCTGCTGACGCTGTTCGTCAAGGACCCGCCGCGCGGGCAGCAGGACGGCGTGCACGTGCCGCGTGCCAGCGGCAACGCCTATCGCGATCTGCTGCACAACCGGCAGTACATCCTGGCGGTGCTCGGCTACGGCGCGTACACATTCGCCATCGGCGGGCTGGCGTTCTGGATGCCGGCCTTCCTGGAGCGGTCCCGCGGGGTGTCGCGCTACCATGCGACGGTGTCGTTCGGCATCATGGTGATGGTGACCGGCTTCCTCGGCACGTTCCTCGGCGGCTGGCTGGGCGACAAGTTCCTGCCACGCACGAAGCAGTCCTATCTCTGGGTCTCCGGCATCGCCACGCTGCTGGCCGTGCCGTTCACGCTCCTCGGGCTGACGCATCACACGCTGTGGGTCTACTTCCCGGCGCTGGCCATCGCCGAGGTGCTGATCTTCGTCAGCACCGGTCCCGTGAACTCGGCCATCCTGAATGCGGTCTCGCCGATGCAGCGGGCCACGGCGGTGGGGCTGTCGGTGTTGATGATGCATGTCCTCGGCGACATTCCGTCGCCGCCGCTGATCGGCGCGCTGTCGGACGCGAGCTCGCTGGAGCGCGCGTTCCTGATCGTGCCGCTGGCCATCCTCGTGGCGGGCCTGATCTGGAGCTATGCGGCGTGGCGGGGGGAGCGTGCGGGCGCGTAACGCCATCACCGCGTTCCTCCGCTTCGCGGTGCAGCTCTTCTTCCGGCGCGTGGAGGTGGTGGGGCTGGAGAACATCCCCAACGATGGCGCGGTGATGTTCGCCGTGAATCATCCGAACGGCCTCGTTGATCCTTTGTTCGTGCTCTGCTTCGCCCCGCGTCCCGTGTCGTTCCTGGCGAAGGCGCCGCTGTTCCGCTATCCGTTCATCAGCTGGTTCGTGCGCGTGCTCGATTCGATCCCGGTCTACCGCAAGCAGGACAACACGAAAGGCACGAACGCGGAGACGTTCGGCCGCGCCCGCGAGATCCTCGGCCGCCGCGGCAGTATCGCCATCTTCCCGGAAGGGACCACGCACAGCGATCCCCAACTGCGCGAGCTGAAGACCGGCGCGGCCCGCATCGCCCTCGGCGCGAACCTGGATCGCCTGACCATCGTGCCGGCCGGGATCTACTACACGGCCAAGCACGTGTTCCGCAGTGATGCCCTTGTGGTCTTCGGCGAAGGACTGCCGGTCGGCGCCAGCCGCGCGCTGATCCCCGGCGAAGAGCCGCCGGCGGACGAAGTGGACGCGCTGACGGCGCGCATCGACACGGCTCTCGATACCGTGACCCTGCAGGCGGATTCACACGCGGCGCTCGATCTCATCTCCCGCGCCGAGGCCATCTTCAGCGCGGACGACGAACAGTCGCTGTCGATGGAGCTCGAGCTGCGCCGCCGCTTCCTGGCCGGCTACCGCCACCTCTGCGAGCGCGACCCCCAGCGCCTGCGCCGCCTGGAATCGTCACTGGTGCAGTTCGAAGCGGAGCTCGGCCGCGCCAATGTCGATGCGCACCAACTCCGCCCGCGCCTCCGGCCCCTCGAGGTGGTGCGCAGCATCCTGCTCCTGCCCTTCGCCCTTGCCGGCGTGATCCTGAACTGGCCGACGTACCGCCTCGTCGGCTTCCTGGCCAAGCAGTTCTCGCGCGGCCAAAACGAGATGCTCGCCACAGTGAAATTCATCGGCGCCCTGCTGCTCTACCCGCTGACCTGGCTGGCCCTGGCCTTCATCACCTCACGCTACCTCGGCGCACCCGCCGCCGTTCTCACCCTCCTCCTCCTCCCCCTCCTGGGCTGGCTCGGCCTCCGCGTCTTCGAAGACCTCGACCGCATCATCGGCCAGGCCCGCACCCTCACCTTCCGCCGCACCGCCCTCCAGCGCCTACGCACCCGCCGCCGCGAGCTACGCGACGAGCTCGTCGAGCTCGCGGAAGAGATGGGCGTATAACGCGAAGCGTTTGGAGTGCGGCGCTTTCCCGCCGCTCTTGTACAGCCACAAGCCGCGCATGTGGCACCACGCCACGCTACGTTCGATGTCATCAGC
>JAXDJK010000756.1:0-2599 GCA_034665665.1 Acidobacteriota bacterium | reverse complement strand
CGTTGCGCGTGAGCAGCCAGATCGCACCGCCGGCCAAGACCAGCACCACGAGCGCGATCGCCCACCAGGGCATCGCCGAGCGCCGCGCCTGCACCGGCGCCCGTTGGATGCGGAGACCATCGAGTGTTTCTTTATCGACCGACATGGATGCGGCATTATCGGGTCTCGGGGCGTTCTTGTCAGTTGACGTTTGTCAGGAACCTTTCGGGAACGCAGGCGCGATCCGCGCGCCTGTCACATTTTGTGACAGTGGCAACTCCCCGGTTACTACGCTGGGTAGAGTGCCCGCTGGCGTGCGACCATGCGTTGGTCAGCCCATGCGCCGCCTCTTCCGCCGTTCGATTCTCTGGCTCCTGCCGCTCGTCATCGTGCCTCTCGGCGCGCTGGCGGTGATGCAGTACCAGTTCCTGCGGGCGCTGGAGCAGAAGAGCGTCTCCGCCCAGCGCAACTGGATGCGCAGCTCGCTCGAGCTGGTGACGACGGAGATCGAGACGCGCTACCGCACCGCCGCCACGAAGGCCCTGGCGCTCGACGAGCCCCGCCTCAAAGAGGTGCATCTCCTCGGCAAGTCTTTCCGCCAGAGCGCAGTCCCGGGGGCGCGGCACTTCTTCGCCATGCGCTTCCGCGACGACTGGTACGAGGCCGGTTTCTTCGACCCGAAAGGCGTGGAGCAGGTGCCGTCACCCGCGGAGAACGAAGCGGTGAAGATGGCCACCGTCCCCTGGCACATGGCCTACCGGCTCAATCGCGTCGCCCAGCCGACGCTCTACGTAGATGAGCGCGACCGGGATCACCGCATTCTCCTCATGCCGATCGTGGACGCCTCGTGGCACGTAGTCGGTGTGACTGGCGTCGTGCTCGATCCTCAAGCCGCGAAGGCTGCCATGACGGCCATGGGCGCGAAGCTGCTGCGCGAGCGCTATCCCGCATCCACGATCGCGTTGCGTGTGGCCCCGACGTTCCCGAAGGCAGGAACGCGCGACTACATCATTCAGCCGCTCAGCTTCGTCTTCACCGACTGGCGGGCCGGCGTGCGCGACACCTGTTCCTCGCCGGAGGAGATGGCCGCCATTTCCTTCCGCCACAACGCGCTCACCACCGGAGGCGCATTCATTGTTCTCTGCGGCGCGATCGTGCTGGCCATCGCCGCCGTCTTCCGGGCCGTGCGGCTCTCGCAGATGAAGAGCGACTTCGTCTCCAACGTCTCGCACGAGCTGCGTACGCCGCTCTCCTCCATCCGCGTCTTCGGCGAGTACATGCGCCTTGGTCGCGTGACGAAGCCGGAGAAGATCCAGGAGTACGGCGAGTACATCGAAGCCGAGGGGCGGCGGCTCACGCAGCTCATCAACAATATTCTCGACTTCTCCAAGATCGAGTCAGCCGAGAAGAAGTACCGCTTCTGCGACGTGGACGTGGTGGACCTCGTGGAGAACACCGTCAACGCTTTCGACGTCCCGCTGCGCGAGCAGGGGTTCGTGCTGCATTACGACGCGCCGGACGTCCACCCGCCGCTCCTCCGGATCGACAAGGACGCCATCTGCCAGGTGCTGGTGAACCTTCTCGACAACGCCGTGAAGTACTCCGGCGAGCGGAAGGAGATCGGCGTGGCCGTAACGGTGGGACGCGAGGACGTGCGCATCGTCATCCGCGATCGCGGTATCGGCATCCCGTCGAACGAGCAGAAGAAGATCTTCGAAAAGTTCTATCGCGTCGGGAGCACGCTCGTGCACGACGTGAAGGGCAGTGGCCTCGGCTTGGCGATCGTCAAGCACGTCGTGCACGCGCACGGCGGCCGCGTCGAGCTGGCCAGCACGCCCGGCGAAGGCAGCACATTCACCATCATCCTGCCGCTCGGCGCGCGCGAGACGGTTGCAGTCCCAACGACGGAGTTCGCATGAGCAACAGAATCCTGATCGTCGAAGACGATCCCGCTATGTCTGTCGCGTTGCGCGACGGCTTCGAGTTCGAGAAGCACACCGTGGAGATGGCTGCTGACGGCGTGGAAGGCCTGCGCCTGGCCGCGGGCGGCGATCACGACCTGATCATCCTGGACGTGATGCTGCCGAAGAAGAGCGGCCTCGATGTCTGCAGGGAGCTGCGCAAGCTCGGCAGCCACACCCCGATCATCATGCTCACCGCGCGCGGCCAGGAGATCGACAAGATCGTCGGCCTCAAGCTCGGCGCGGACGATTACGTGACCAAGCCCTTCAGCTTCATGGAGCTCCTGGCGCGTGTCGAAGCCGTGCTGCGCCGGACCATCCGCCCCAGCGCCGGCGAGGAGTTCGGCTTCGGCGACGTCCAGCTCGACTTCCGCACCTACCAGGCCACCAAGCGCGGCGACGCGCTCGACCTCACCCCACGCGAGTTCCGCATCCTCCGCTACTTCATCGACCACTCCGACGAAGTGGTCAGCCGCGAAGCGCTCCTCAACCACGTCTGGGGCTACGACAGCTCCGCCTTCACCCGCACCGTCGACACGCACATGGCCCGGCTGCGGCAGAAGGTCGAGAACGTGCCGGCCGAGCCGAAGCACCTCATCACGGTGCACCGGGTGGGCTACAAGTTCGTGCCGTAGTTGTCATCCCGAGCGTCGAGCGAG
>JAXDJK010000755.1:0-7705 GCA_034665665.1 Acidobacteriota bacterium | reverse complement strand
GCGCCTGTGGCTATACGAAAGCGGCGGGAAAGCGCCGCACTCCAAACGCTTCGCGTAGTCCTTCACGGTTTGCGCGCAAGCGCGTTCTCGATGACCTGCTGCACGGCGGACTGGTAATCGGCGGGGGACCAGTTGTCGGAGCGTGAGGCGGGGGAGAAGCCGGGGTTGGCGTTGGCTTCGAGGACGTAGACCTCTCCTGCCGCGGTGATGCGGAAGTCGAGGCGGGCGTAATCGCGTAGCTGCAGCACGGGCCAGAGGCGGCGGACGCTGCGTTCGAGCTCGTGCAGCGTGGCGGCGGGCAGGCGGGCGGCGCGGGAGCGGACGCCCCAGCGTTTGCGGTACGCCTCGCTGTGCTTTACGTGATACGTGGCGATCGATCGCGCGGCGGAGCCTTCCGAGGCGATGCGCAGCTCGTGCGGGGGGCGGATCTGCAGGGTCTCGCCTTCCAGTGCGAACACGTAGGTGTCGGTGCCGTCGATGAACGACTCGATGATGGCCGCGTCGCGGTAGCGATGGTGGATCACCCGCAGGCGTGCCTGCAACGCGGTGCGGGTGCGCACCAGCGAGCGCAAGGTGATCCCTTCCGACGAATCGCGCGAGACCGGCTTCACCATCACGGGAAACGGCGGCACGTCGAGGGGCGACTCGTCGCCGATGGGAGCGAGCGCGAACTCCGGCACGAGCACCCCGACCTTCGCCGCGAGACTCTTGCTCACAGCCTTGTCGCGGCAGAGCAGCAGCGCGGCCGGCGTGGCGCCGGTGTATGGGATGCGGAACAGCTCCAGGAGCGCCGCCACCTGCAGGTCCGCAGTGCGCCGGCGGTACATGTGCTCGACGGCGTTGAAGGCGATGTCCGGCCGGTGCGCCGTGAGCTCGGCCGCGAGTTGCTGGCCACTCACGCACGGGATCACCGACACCTCGTGGCCGAGGGTGCGCAGAGTCCGGGCGATGTGGAACTCCATCGCCACGTGCAACCGCGCACCGCGCGACTCGAGCCCGGAATCGCCTTCGATCACCTGCTCGCGGTCGACCAGCAATGCCACGCGCGGGATGTCTTACTCCACGCCCAGATTCTTGCGGATCCGGTCCGCCAGGCGGACGCCGGCCTGCTCCAGGCGCGTCTCCACGTCATCGCGGAAGAGGGCCTGGTACGGCGCGCGGAGCGTGCGGGTCTGCGACTCACTGTTGCACGCCACCGCCTCGCCCCCCTGCTTCCACTCGCAGTAATCCACGGCGGCCGTGGTGCTGATCACGTACGACTCCTGCGCCCACTGCACCGGTTCGGCCATCAACCACAGCGCCTCGGCGGCGGGGGTGATCTGCTGCTCGAGGCGGTCGGCGTACTCGCGCCACCCGAGGTTTCCCTCGGCTTTGATGATGATCTTCGAATCCCAGACCGAGTGCAGGTTGGTGGGGAACTCGTCGGTTGGTTTCGTGTAGAAGCCGCCCTCGATCGGCTTGATGTTGTTGCCGCCCAGATCGTCCGCGTAGCTCACGTGCAGCGGCTGGTGCACATCGCCGATCCAGTGCCCGAGGAAAAACAGCGCTTCTGCACGATCATGATCGTTCGCCGCATCGTGCAGCGCGCCGGAATGATGGGCGATCCCTTCCAGCACGCAATCATTCGCGCAGTCCGCCTGCTCGATCATCACGCGCGTCCGGGGCACGTTCAGGAAATGCCAGTTGTCGAATTCGCTGAAGCGCGTCCAGCCGGCCAGACCCTTGCGGGCATTCGCCCGCGCCTCATCGGCGAACACGCATGCCTCGGGGAAGGACGCGATCTTCTTCCCATCCGGCCGCTCGTATTCGGCGATCAGGCGGGTCACCTCCTGCTGCTGGGACTCATCGAGCAGACGGAACGCGATTTCGCAGACCGCGCGATGGCCGTCCTGTCCCCACGCGAAGGCGTTTCCGGCGAAGACAAGGGACATCGTCAAGGCGATCAGACTGACTCGGGAGAGCAATGGTTTCATGGCTTGGCTCGCTTCGGCACGGACGCTACTCTACTGTTCTGCAGCGCGCGAATCTTTACCGTTTTCGGACGCGGGCCGGTGAAGGTGGCCCGCGCATGAACGATGGCGACCTGCTGCGTCACGATTCCGTTCGGCGGCACGCCGACGAATGCGTACACCAGCTCCTTCTTCGTCGAGGTCTGCATCGGCACGAGGTCGAGCTCCGTCCAGCCGGGCGTGCTGGCCTGACCGGTCGCCTCGATGGTCAGCCGCGCCCCGTCGTTCGTGACCCTCACGTTCGTGACGCGAAGGATGCGTTTCGGCACCGGAGCAGCGGTGGAAGCAACTGAGACAAACAACAGTGCAGCGATGAACAGCTTCCGCATGGCAGGTCTCCCTGCTCTGGGAGGGGCGGGCCGGAGCTGATTCCCTACCTCCCCGTCCGACGTCTAGAATCGCGCTGGGAGAGTCCCGGCATAGAATTCCGGCGGCAGGAGAAACAGATGACCACGATCAACGAAGAGCAGCTTGCGACCGGGCACGGGTTCCTTCACCGACCTCTCGGGGAAGTGGACCGGGAGATCGCCGACGTCATCCAGCTCGAGACGCGGCGGCAGAACGACACGCTGGAGCTGATCGCGTCGGAGAACCACGTCTCCACGGCCGTGCTCACGGCCATGGGATCCGTCTTCACCAACAAATACGCCGAGGGCTATCCGGGCAAGCGGTATTACGGCGGTTGCGGACCAACCGACATCGTCGAGACCATCGCCATCGCCCGCGCCAAAGAGCTCTTCGGTGCGGAGCACGCCAACGTCCAGCCGCACTCCGGCTCGCAGGCCAACATGGGCGTCTACTTCGCCATGCTCAAGCCGGGCGACACCATCATGGGCATGGACCTCTCCCACGGCGGGCACCTGACGCACGGACATCCGCTGTCGTACTCCGGCCGCGACTTCAAGGTCGTGGCGTACGGCGTGCGCAAAGACGATGAGCTGATCGACTACGACGAGATGGAGCGGATCGCCGTCGAGAGCAAGCCGCGCATGATCATCTGCGGCGCCTCGGCGTACTCACGCGTGATCGACTTCGTGCGCATCCGGGAGATCGCCGACAAAGCCGGTGCCCTGATGATGGCCGACATCGCTCACATCGCCGGCCTGGTGGTCACGGGGCATCATCCCTCGCCCGTGCCGTTCGCCGACTTTGTCACCACCACCACGCACAAGACCCTGCGCGGCCCGCGCGCCGGCCTCATTCTCTGCAAGGAAAAGTACGCGAAGGAGATCGACCGCTCCGTCTTCCCAGGCATCCAGGGAGGACCGCTCGTGCACATCATGGCGGCCAAGGCGGTGGCCTTCAAGGAAGCGCTCACGCCGGAGTTCCGCGACTATCAGGGGCAGGTGGTGAAGAACGCGCGGGCGCTGTGCGAAGGCGTGGCCGCCCACGGCTTCCGGATCGTCTCCGGCGGCACGGACAACCACCTCTTCATGGCCGACGTCTTCTCGAAGGGCATCACCGGCAAGGACGGACAGAACATCCTGGAGGCGGCGAACATCACCGTCAACAAGAACACCATTCCGTTCGACACGCAGAAGCCGATGGTCGGCTCGGGCCTGCGCATCGGCTCGCCCGCGGTGACGACGCGCGGACTGCGCGAACCGGAGATGAAGATCGTGGCGGACCTGATCGCCCGCGCGCTGGACGGCCGCGGCGACGAGGCAGCCACGGCCCAGGTGAAGAAGGAAGTGAAGGAGCTGTGTGATCGCTTCCCGATTTACTGAGCGGCAGTAGTGACCAGGAGCCATCCGTACTACCCGCTCTTCCTCGACCTCGAAGGCCGCGACGTGGTGATCGTCGGCGGGGGCGGAGTCGCGGCCCGCAAGGCGGCCTCGCTGCTGACGTACGGCGCGCGAGTGACGGTGGTGGCGCCGGCGTTCGTGCCGGAGCTGGAAGCGGCCGGCGTGGCGCTGCGGCGCCGCGCGTATGAGCCGGGCGATCTCGAGGGCGCAGCGCTGGTCATCGCCGCGACCGACGACGCCGCGATCAACGCGTCCGTGGCCGCGGAGTGCCGGCGGCGGGACATCCTGGTGAACGTGGTGGACGACACGGCCCTGTGCGACTTCATCGTGCCGGCGGTGGTGGAGAGCGGGTCGATCCAGCTGGCTGTATCGACGGGCGGCCAGTCGCCCGCGCTCGCACGCAGACTGAAAGACGACCTCCAGCACGCGCTCGGCCCGGAGTACGCCGAGGTGAACGACATCCTCGGCTCGCTGCGTGACAACGCGAAGGTTTCGCCGTCGCTGCCGGCCGATGCGGATCGCAAGCGCTTCTTCGACGGCATCCTGGAGCTGGGGGTGATCGAGCTGCTGCGCGACGGACACCGCCGCGAAGCCTACGAAGCGGTGGCGGAGGCGTGCCGGGCGGCGGATGTCCGCCTCAGCGCGCTGGTCCTCGCCAGACTGGCCAAGCTGTGAGGATCTCGGCCACGGCCCGTTGCATCGCCATCGTGACGGCCGTCTGGCTGGTCTCGGTGATCCTCTGGATTCATCCCGGCGTGGTGCGGCCCGATGGCGCCGGCCAACTGGTCTACCTCCCCTCGGCGTGGCTCGATCACGATCTCCTCTTCTACAACGAGTGGCAGGGCTTCGGCCTGATCCAGAACAGGCACATCCTGCACAAGGAGATCACCGCCACCGATCACCTGGCCAATCACTGGACCGTGGGCACGGCGCTGGTCTGGTTCCCGCTCTTCGCCGCGGCAGATACCATCCCGCGGTTCGCCGACTTTTCGCGTAACGGCATCTCGCTGCCATACAACGTCGCGGTGATCGTGGCCAGCGCACTGGCCGGACTGGTGACGCTGCTGGCGGGGCTGCGGATCGGGCGATCGATCGTCAGCACGCACGCGGCCACGACCGCCGCGATCGGCGCCTGGCTCGGCACGCCGCTGCTCTGGTACGCCACGATGCACGCCACCATGGCCCACGCGGCCTCGGCGATGGCGTGCGCGCTGGTGTTTCTCGGCGCGATGGCTCTGCGCGAGCGGAGCGATCGGTGGGTTGCTTTTCTGACCGGCGCCGCGGCAGGACTGGCCTTCTCGATCCGGCCGCAGAACGCGCCGTTTGCGGCCGTGCCGTTCTTTCTCCAGCCGCGCACATCGCCCGTGGCTTACGCCGCGGGGCTGGCGGCCGGCGCGTTGCCGCAGCTGATCGTGAGCTGGTTCCTGTACGGCGGTCCGCTGACGTTTCTCGGCGGCGGGAGCACGCGTCCGTTCGCCGCCTTCCAGCGCGTGCGGGCGTGGGAGCCGCTGCTCTCCTGGTATCACGGCCTGGTGCCGTGGACGCCGTTCGCGGCGCTGGGGCTGATCGGCATCGTGCTGCTGCGGAAACGGGACACGCGGCTGATGAGCGCCTGCCTCTTCGCCTTCGGCTCGCAATGGCTGATCAACGCCACGCTGGACCGCACGTTCTGGGGCGGCGTGGCCTTCGGCCAGCGGCGCTTCGATAACTGCACGATCGTGTTCCTGATCGGCACGGCCGTACTGGTGGAGCGCCTCGGCCGCAAGGCCGGAACGGCGCTGGTGGCGGCAACGTCGGTCTGGACGCTCACCCTCTTTTTCGCGGCCCGCCGCGGACTGGACCTGGAGGCGTACGTCGAGCCCGCAGACGTGATGATCGACCAGCTGCGCGCGCTGCGCGATGTGGCCACGCAGCTGGTGCCGCTCGGTGGGGTGCCGGAGCCGATGCGCCCGGCCGTGCTGGTGATGCTGGCGGCGTTCCTCCTGCTCACGGCGGCGGCCGCGTTCCTCCTGCGTGACATGAGCCGGCGGACGGCGGCGGTGCTGGCCGGTACGTATCTCATCGCGGCCTCGCTCTTCCTGGTCTGGTGCGGAAGCCACGACCGTGCGCATCTGCCGGAATACGCCGTACTGATCGCGGACAACAAGGCGTACGGCGCGATGCCGGCCGCATTCGATTTCCGGATCACGCTCCTGCAGCAGGAAGCGGACTGGCTGCGCAAGAGCGGGCGCGTGGCGGAGGCGCGGGAAACAGAGCGCGAGATCGCCGCGAGGCTGGCGCGATGACGCGCGGCGGGACGGTGCTGGCCGCGTACGCGCTGCTCGCGCTTCTGGTGCTGCCGCTCTATCCGCACTTTGTCTCGCCCAACGAGCTCTCGCGCTGGCTGCTCGATGCCTCGGTGATCGAGCACGGAACGATCGAGGTCACGGCCACCGCGCCGCAACTCGGTCCGCGCTTCGAGGACCTGGCCGTGGTCGGGAGCCGGATGTACTCGAACAAGGCGCCGGGCACGAATCTCCTCTCCATCGCCGGCTACGCGATCGCGAGACCGTTCACCCGCGCGCTGCGCCCCCTGGTCACCGCCGAGCGTCTGACGGCGGCCACGCTGCCGCTGCTGCTCCTCGGGCTGCTCTTCCTGCGTCTCGCCAAACGGTGGGACGTCGAACCGGCACGGGCCGCTACCGTGCTGTGGGTGCTGTTCTTTGCCACGCCGCTCTTCGCATACGGCCTGCTGCTCTTCTCGCACGCGCTCGTGGCCGCGGCGCTGTTCGGCGCCTGGTACTTTTTGTACGAGGAGCGGCGCGACTTCGTGGCCGGCGCGCTGATCGGCCTGGCGGTCGCGGCCGAATACCCGATGGCGATTCCCGCGGCGATCCTGCTCGCGCCGATCGCCGGTGAACGGCGCATCCTCCGGGCCATTGCAGGCGGGCTACCGTTTGCGGCCGCGCTGGCGGCGTACCACACGGCCGCGTTCGGAGGACCGTTCCGCAATCCATACGCGTTCAGCAAGCTGGCCGCGTATCGTGAGCTGGCCGAGGGCGGCTTTCTCGGGATTCGCGCCCCGTCGATCGTGAACCTCGGCAAGCTCCTGGCCGATCCGGCGTACGGGCTGCTGGTGTTCGCCCCGGTGCTGCTGCTCGCGTTGCCAGCGCTCGTGGCCATGCGCAAGAACCTCACCCACGCCGCATGGTGGACGCTGGCCCTGACCCCGCTGTCGATCCTGATCCTCTACGCCGGCTACCCGTACTGGCACGGCGGCTGGAACGTCGGCCCGCGGTACCTCGTGCCCGCCATCCCATTTCTGGTGGCGCCGCTGCTCTTCCGCAAGAGCGACCTGCTCGAGAGCCTGCTCTCGGGCTGGTCGGCGCTGGCAGTCGCGCTGACCACGCTGGTCTTCCCGTTCGTCCCGCAGGCGTTCGCAATGCCGTGGATGTCGCTGGCCGCGCCGCTCCTGCGCCAGGGACTGGTGGCGCCGAACCTCGCGCACCTGCTGGCCCGGCCGGTCGCGATCGCGGTGCCCTTCGCGATCGTGCTCGTGGCGGCCATCGTGGCTTCCCGTCCGCGGCTGTTGCCGTTCCTGGCCGTGGGGATCGTCGCGGCCGTGCTGGTCGGCCGCGAATGGCCGGCGGATCGGGAGCGCACGACGATCCAGCGGGCGTACATCGCCGCCGTCTACTTTGAGCGGCACGGCGCGCTCGGAAGCAACGCACCGCCCCAGCTTCTCCGCCGGCGCGAGCTGGAGCTCACGCTGCCGCCGCCGTCGTGGCCGTTCTGAGTGAGGCAGTTCCTCGGAGTTCCTCGGAGTTCCTCGGCCAACGCGATCCCGCCGAGGAACTCCGAGGAACTGCCGAGGAACTCCGAGGAACCCGTATGCTATGCTCCCGCGCCGCCCATGCCTTTGCACGAAAAGAAAGTCATCGCCGTCCTTCCGGCCTACAACGCCGAACGGAC
>JAXDJK010000754.1:0-2631 GCA_034665665.1 Acidobacteriota bacterium | reverse complement strand
GCCCGCAAGGGTGTGGCCGACGCCACGATGCAGGACATCGCCGACGAAGCCGGGATTGCCAAGGGCACCCTCTACGTCTACTTCCGCGACCGCGACGAGCTGCTGGCCAGGACCGCGGCCGGCGCGTACGACCGGCTCGTGGCCGACCTCGACGAAGCGCTCAGCGAGCCCGGCACGCTCGAGCAGCGCCTGAACGCCGTGGCCCTCCGGCAGCTCCGCTTCTTCGACCAGCACCGCGAGCTCTTCCGCGCCTACATGGCCCTGACCCAGCAGCGCGACGACGGGGCCAACCTGCGCAAGCCGAAGATGGCTGCCCATGCGCGCTACCTGGCGCGGCTGGAGCGCCTCTTCACCGAGGCCCGCGAGAGCGGCGAGTTGCGCGAGCTCGACCCCCACGAAGTCGCTGCCGTTTACGCCGACTGCATGCGCGGCATGATCGTCCGCCGCATCGAAGACAAATCCAAAACACCGCGTGAGGACGTGGCGGCGCTCGTCGTCTCGATCCTCCTCCGCGGGATCCATAGCTGACCGCTCCACCGCAACAGGAGAAATCAATGAAGCGTGTACTCATCACCGGCCTGGCCGCCGTCACCATGACGCTGGCCATGGCTTGCAACAAAACGGAAGCGGCCAAGCCGGCAGCGCCGCCGCCGGGCGTTTATGTCACCGAAGCCGTCGCCCATGACGAGCCGGTCGTCGCCGAATGGATCGGCACCACCGAGGGCGACGTCACCGCCGAGATCCGCCCCAAAGTCGACGGCTACGTCCTGCGGCGCAACTACGTCGAAGGCAGCTACGTCCGCCAGGGCGACCTCCTCTTCGAGATCGACGCGCGCCAGGGACAGGCCCAGCTCCAGCAGTCGCAGGCCAACCTCGCGCAGGCCGAAGCGGCCCTGTCCAAGGCCAACCGCGACGTGGCCCGCTTCGAGCCGCTCGCGGCCGAGCGCGCCATCAGCCAGCAGGAGCTCGACAACGCCCGCTCCGCGCAGGAAGCGGCCCGCGCCAGCGTCGGCGCCCTTCGCGCCGCCGTCGACCAGTCCCGCCTCAACCTCTCCTGGTCGCGGGTCATCGCCCCCATCAGCGGCGTGGCCGGCATCGCCCAGGCCCAGGTCGGTAACCTGGTCAGCCCGCAGACGGTGCTCGCCACCATCTCCAAGCTCGACCCGATTCGCGTGGCCTTCCCGATGAGCGAGCAGGAGTACCTGCACTACCAGAGCGATCCGGCCATGCGCAACGCCGAGCTCGAAATGAGCCTCGCGGACGGCAGCGTCTTCCCGCAGAAGGGCCACATCGCCCTCTCCGGGCGCGACGTCGGCGTCAAGACCGGCACCATCACCGTGGTCGGCCTCTTTCCCAATCCCGGCAACGTCCTCCGTCCCGGCCAGTACGCGAAAGTCCGCGCCGTGACCTCGGTGCGCCGCAACGCCATCCTCGTCCCGCAGCGCGCCGTCAACGAGCTGCAGGGCATCTACCAGGTGGCCGTGGTCGGACCCGACAACAAGGCCGAAGTGCGGCCGGTCAAGGTCGGCTCGCGCATCGGCTCACAGTGGGTGATCGAAGAAGGTCTCACCGCCGGCGAGCAGGTCATCGTGGAAGGCTTCTCGCGCGTGAAGAACGGCCAGCCTGTCAGCCCCAAGCCGGCGCCTGCCGCCGACGCCAACACCACCGCCGCGGCGGGAGCGCGATAACCCGATGGCCCGGTTCTTCATCAATCGCCCGGTCGTGGCGATCGTCATCTCCATCATCACCGTCCTCGGCGGGCTGGTGGCGCTCTTCGGCCTGCCGGTCGAGCAGTTCCCCGACATCATCCCGCCGCTCATCCAGATCCAGGGGCAGTACCCGGGCGCCGACGCGCTGACCATCGAGCAGTCCGTGGCCACGCCGATCGAGCAGCAGATGAACGGCGTCGAGAACATGCTCTACGTCCAGTCGGTCAACGCCGGCGACGGTACATTCTCCACCCGCGTCACCTTCGACGTCGGTACGGACCGCAACACCGCGCAGGTCAACGCGCAGAACCGCGTCACGCAGGCCGGCCCCAGCCTCCCCACCGAGGTCTCGCAATTCGGTTTGACCTACCGCAAGACCCAGGGCTCGCCGATCATGCTGATCTCGCTGTACTCGCCGAAGCGGACCTACGACCCGCTCTTCATCGGCAACTACGCCCAGATCAACGTCAACGACGCCATCTACCGCGTCCCCGGCGTCGGCCAGGTGCTCAACTTCGGCGCCTCCGAGTACGCCATGCGCATCTGGGTCAAGCCCGACCAGCTGGCCAAGCTCGGCCTGACCTCCAGCGACGTCCAGCGCGCCATCCAGCAGCAGAACGCCGTCAACCCGGCCGGCCAGATCGGCGCGGAGCCGGGACCGGCGGGGCAGGAGTTCACGTACACCGTCCGCGCACAGGGCCGCCTGGTCACGCCGGAAGAATTCGGCCGCATCGTGATCCGCCTCAACCCCGACGGCTCGGCCATCCGCGTGAGCGACGTGGCGCGCGTCGAGCTCGGCGCGCTCTCGTACCGCCAGCGGGCGCGCTTCAACGGCACCCCCTCCGCCAACGTGGCCGTTTTCCAGGCCCCGGGCTCCAACGCGCTCGAAGTGGCCGCCGGCGTCCGCAAGACGATGGAAGAG
>JAXDJK010000753.1:0-2913 GCA_034665665.1 Acidobacteriota bacterium | reverse complement strand
CGGAAGATGATGAAGAGCTGATCGGAGCCCTCTTCCAAAATCGGATCGAGGCGGTACTCCTTGCCGTCCACGGTGAAGACCAGCGCGCCGGGCGAGGTGGCGTCCGAAGTCATGCCGGTCACGTCCGTGATCGGGATCTTCTTGACCGGGTTGTACGGCTCGAGCTTCGCTACAGCGCGCCACTTTGCGTCGATCGGGTAGTAATCGAGGCCGAGGAAATGCGTGCGCGTCTCCGCTTCCGGATCCTTCACCCGCACCCCGAGGCGCTCCCCGCGTTTGATGATCTGGAACTGCACCGTACCGAGCTTCACCAGCGTCGGCCCTTTTTCGGAGGCATCGTTCTGCAGCTCCACCGGACCGGTGATCGGCTTGCCGTCGATGGTCATCGGCGCTTTCGCGCTCAGCGTGACCTTGCCGTCTTTCAGGACCAGCGTCCCCGAGGAGGCGGGAGTCTTCGCCGGCAGCACCACCCGGGCCGTGGCCTTGTCGGAACCGATGGCGTTCTCCCCTTCCTGGAGCCAGAACAGGCCGACCAGCGTCAGCCAGCCGTCTTCCTTCTTCAAGCGCTCGGCCCGGTTCGTCTGCCACGCCTGGATCTCTTTCATGTGCGACTCCGGGCTGGTGGCCGTGGCCGCCGTGGCGGTCGGCGGAGCGCTCGTGGAGGCTGCCGGAGCGGCCGTTTTCTCCTTCGCGCAGGCGACGGTCAAGAGCAGGGCGAGAGCGAGGAAGCGTTTCATACCGTTAGCATAGCGATTTGATGGTTTCGTTTCGGACAACATCGGTGTCGAATCTGTCGTGGCCGAAGTTGCCTCTTTCCCGGCGCAGCAGACGGAGCGTGATCACGTGACCGAATCCGCCTCGCCCGCCAGGGATGAACGCAAATTGCTGGCCGCAATCCGCGCAGGCGATGCAGCAGCCGCGGAAGAGCTCGTCGACAGGACGTACTCCGCCGTCTTCGCGTCGCTCTGCCGGCTGTGCGGCGACAGCGACCTCGCCGCGGATCTGACCCAGGAGACCTATCAGAAAGCGTGGGCAGCACTGGCCGGGTTCGACGGGCGCTCGCAACTCTTCACCTGGCTTTACCGTATCGCCTACACGACGTTTTTGAACCACATCCGGCGCCCGCGGCGGATGACGTCGCTCGACGAACCCGATGCCATTGACGTACGCGATGAACGGCCGCCGGCCGACGAGCAACTGGCGGACGCGGAGGAAGCGAGCCACCTCCGCGAGGCAGTGATGCAGTTACCCGACGATTTGCGCTTTACCGTCACGGCGCACTTCTGGGGCGGACTGCCGGTAAAGGAAATTGCCGACATCGAGAAGATCACGACGGTGGCCATCCGCAAACGATTGCACAAGGCCTTCTCGATACTCGAAGGCATGCTCGGCGAGGAAGTACGATGAACTCCAAGAGGAAAGCAGACATTCAGCGCAGACTGGCCATGGCTTCGGTCCCGAAGCCGCCGGACGGTCTCGCCGATCGCATCAAGGCAGACATCCCCCAGTACCTGAAGGCCGGCCGGGCCGACCGGCAACGGCATTTCCGCTCCATCTCCCTCAACATGCGGGTGGCCGCCTCCTTCCTGCTCCTGATCTCGGCGCTGTTCGTCTCCATCCAGCTCATGAGCCCGGAAGAAGAGATGAAGGCCCTTCGCGTGGCGAACAAGGGCACGGCCACCGCTGTTGCTCCCACGGCCTCGATGCCCGACCTCCAGCGCGCCATCAGCGCCGCGCCCCAGGAAGAGGTTCAGGTCGAGATCGCCCAGGATGCGCCAGCATCCGTTGCGGTGACACGCACGACGGGAAACGAAAGGGACGAAGCCCCCGCGGACTTCGCCTCGACACGTCCGGCACGACGGCAGGACGTGCCGTCGGTGGAAGAAGCGGAGCGCGCCTTCACCGGCGTCACGGAGGTCGTGGATACAGGCGCGCTCGCAGGTGGTGGCGTGAGCACGCCGCAACCGGCACCCGCCCCGGTTGCACCTCCCCGGCCGCCGTCTGCAGACCGGACCGTCAACGCGATCAGTGTCACCGCGGAAGCACCGATGATCGCACCGCAACGCGCCGCCGGAAGGCTCGCCAGCCAACTCACACAGCCGTCCACCGTCTTCGGCATCTCCGTCGATCCCGAGGTCTTTCAGCGGATCAAGAGCACCCTCGAACATGGAGAGCGGCCGTCCGCGGACAGCGTCAACATCGGCGCGCTGGTGAACTACTTCGCCGGCGCCCCTGCCCGCAAACCGCGCCGCAACGTCTCCCTCGAGGTGGAGGGCTCACCGGTCCCGGTAGGCGTGGAAGGCCGCCGCGGCGTAGTCCGCTTCACCATCGATACCCCGGCCGCGGAGAACGCACAGCCGGTGGCGAAGGACGCCACGATCGAGATCGACATCAACCGCGCCGCGGTGACGACCTTCCGCCCGATCGGCGTGGATCCCACGGCCTCTGCCGAGAACGCGCTGGCGGGCGGCGTGTCGGTAACCGGTCTCTACGAGGTGGAGCTGCGCTCCGGCATCTCCGCCCGCGAACGCGTAGCCACGGTCACGCTGCGCTATCACTCGGTCGCCGATCATCGCGAGCGCATCGTGAAGAAGGAGCTCCACGGCCGCGATTTCGCCAACGCCTGGGTCGCCTCGTCCCGCCGTCACCGTCTAGCCTCCCTCGGCGCGGTCTGGGGCGAGACCCTCAAAGGCGCCAGCAGCGATACCGACATCGCCCGCCGCGCCGAAGAACTGGCCACCCAGTCGCCCGAAGACGCCCGAGCCCGCGAGCTCTCCCGCCTCGCCGCCGTGTCGTCGCGCATGACCGGTAGCTGACAACGGGGAGACGACCGGGGGCCTCCGGCGGGCGGGCGGCTGCCCGCACAGCTTTGGTTGGCCCAGCCTCAGCCAACTGTGTCGTTAGTAATGAAGG
>JAXDJK010000752.1:0-3357 GCA_034665665.1 Acidobacteriota bacterium | reverse complement strand
AGCGCTGCTCACGTGACCGAACGAACCGTCGCGTGATGCACGTGCACTGCCTCTGGCTGTACAAAAGCGGTGGCTGATGAAACCCGGCCACCGCAGTCCAAACGCTTCGCGTAAACGTTGCACCGTTCCGGCGGTCGGCTTCCTATGTCGCCACCAGCCGGTTGAGGTCTGCGAGGAGCTGGTCGAGGGGGATCTTGTAGCCGGCGGCGACTTCGGCGAGGGTCTCGTCGACGGCGCGGTCGCAGCTGCGGCAGCCGCCGATGTGGTAGGCGGCGAAGACCCAGCGGGCGCTGGGGTGGAGGGCGAGCGCGTCGGACACGATCATCTCGGGGTCGAAGGGGCGCGGCGTCACCTCGTGATTCTACCGATACAATCGCCGGGATGAAGGTTCGGCTGCTGTTCTTTGCGGTGCTGCGGGACATTGCTGGGACCGGCGAGACCGAGCTCGACCTGCCGGACGGCACCACGGCGCGGGCGGTGTGGGAGTCGTTGCGCGTGCGTCATGCGCAGCTGGCGGATTACGCGACGCCGCCGATGACGGCCATCAATGAGGAGTACGCCTCGGCCGATGCCGTGCTGCGCGAGGGCGATGAGCTGGCGTTCATCCCTCCGGTGGCGGGAGGGTGACGGCGATGTACCTGACGGACGATCCGATCGATCTCTCCGCGCTGGCGGCCGGCGTCATGCGGGCGTCAGACGGCGCGCAGGTGATCTTTGCCGGTGTGGTGCGCGATCACCACGAGGGGAAGGCGGTCGAGTCGATCTTCTACGACGCCTACCGGCCCATGGCAGAGAAGGAGATGGACAAGATCGTCCGGGCGCTGGAGAGCGAGTACCCGGCGGTGGCGATGGCGGTGGTGCATCGGCTCGGGTTGCTGCACGTTGGAGATGCATCGATCGCCATCGTCTGCACCTCGCCGCATCGTGCCGAGGCGTATGAGGCATCGCGGGCGGCCATCGATCGCATTAAGGAGACGGTGCCGATCTGGAAGAAAGAGCGCGGACCGGGCGGCGAGGAATGGGTGGGATGGCATGGTCATTCGAAGTGACACGGCTGCCGCCGTCGAGGCCGTGCCTGCCGCCAGCGTGCTGGTGCTGCGGGACGGCCCGTTGGAAGTGCTGATGCTGCGGCGCAACGAGAAGAGCTCGTTCGTGCCGGGTGCGTGGGTCTTCCCGGGCGGGATCACCGAGGCGCTGGACCGCGATCTCGCGGCGGAGAGCGGCGACAGCTCGGTCGTGGCGGCCATGCGGGTGACGGGGGCGCGGGAGACGTTCGAGGAGACCGGGGTCTGGCTCGGCGCGCCGCTGGAAGATGCGGAGCACAAGCGCCGGCGGCTGCTGGCGGGCAACATCACGCTGCGCCATCTCCTCGGCGAAGCGCCGGTGGATTTCGAGCATCTGGTCTGGACGGCGCGCTGGATCACGCCAATCGGCATTCCGAAACGCTTCGACACCTACTTTTTTCTGACGAAGGTGGGACGCGAGGTTGAGGCCAGCGGGGAAGACAACGAAGCGGTGGAAGTGGCCTGGATCGCGGCAGAAGAAGCGCTGGCCCGCCACGCCGCCGGGACGATGCCGATGGTCTTCCCGACGCTGAAGAACCTGGAAGCGCTCCTCGGCTATGACTCCGCGGACGCGCTGCTCGACGCACGCCGCGGCGCGGAGATCCAGCCGATCCAGCCGGTGCTCGTCGTCGAAGACGGGCAGAAGAAGCTCGTGATCCCGTGAAGATCGCCCGCCTGACCGCTCCGAATCCCGGTCCGTTCACGCTGGACGGGACGCAGACGTATCTGCTCGGCGAGACGGCGGTGCTGGATCCCGGCCCGGCCATCGAATCGCACCTGGCGGCGATCCTCGCGGCGCAGCCGCGGCTGACCACGATCCTGATCACACATCGCCACGGCGATCACGCTCCCGGCGCGGTGCCGCTGAAAGAGGCCACCCGCGCGCGAATCATCGCCCCACGGGACGTGCTCACGGATGACGTGGTGGATCAGCGCGTGGCCGGCGGAGAAGTACTCATGCTGGATGGCGAACGGGTGGAGGTGATCGCCACGCCCGGCCATACCCGCGAGCACGTCTGCTACATGACCGCCGAGGGCGAGCTATTCACCGGCGACACGGTCCTCGGCAGCGGCACCACCGCCATCTTCCCGCCCGACGGCAGCATGGGCGATTACCTGCGCTCCCTGGCCATCCTCCGCGATCGAAATCCGCGGACGATCTACCCCGCCCACGGCCCGATCCGCCACGAAGCCGTGGCGCTGATCGACGAGTACATCGCCCATCGCCTCGCCCGCGAGCAGCAGGTGTTGGACGCCCTGGCCGCCGGCGCCACCTCCGCGGCCGCCATGCGCGCGGCCATCTACCCCGATCTCGATCCGCGGCTGCAAGGGGCGGCGGAGATCCAGCTCACCGCGCATCTGATCAAGCTGGTGGAAGAAGGACGCGCGCCGCGGAGCGCGCTTAACGTGGGATGACGCTGCGGATGAAGGTCTTGTGCACGTAGTACGTCTCCTCTTCGTCGTCGATCCGGAGGAACGTCTCGCGCAGGTCATTGAGCACGTCGGAGAGTCGTGATTCCTCCGGAGGACGGTCGATGGGGACCACGCCTTCGATGCGCGTGCCGTCGGCCAGCTCGAGGATGGTCAGCTTCTCGATGAGGGTCGATTCGGTCTCGACGACGTCGGGCAGCCTCTCGAAACGCAGCCAGAGAATGCGGTCGCGATTGAGGATGCGGGGGACGCCGCCGGCCAGCATCGGCAGGAAGCGGCGGCGGCCGTTCAGGTAGTCGGCCACGGTCTCGGCGCCGTCGCGGCGGTCGGAGTAGGGAGCGAGGTACAGAAAGTGCTCCTCCGGTTCCGCGCCGTCGAGGGCCAGCGTCACCGCCACCTCAACCATCGGCACCTGGTACGTCATTGGATGGCGCCGATGATACGACGCCCACTAGAATCTGCGCGCGACAGATGTGAGGGGAAACTTGGTGAGGGAAAACTTGGGCCACAAAGATTTTATCGAAGTAGACGACTACACGGCTGACGAAGTGCTGGAGCTCTTCCGCCTCGCGGCCGACATCAAGCAGAACCCGAAAAAGTACTCCACCGCGCTGGCCGGCCAGACGTTGGCCATGATCTTCGAGAAGTCGTCCACACGGACGCGGGTCTCGTTCGAAGTGGGCATGTACCAGCTGGGCGGACACGCGCTGTTCCTCTCCGCGCGCGACATCCAGCTCGGCCGCGGCGAGCCGATCACCGACACGGCGAAAGTGCTGTCGCGATACGTTGACGGCATCATGGCCCGCACCTTCGCGCATAAGACCGTGACCGACTTGGCCGAGCACGCGTCGGTACCGGTGAT
>JAXDJK010000751.1:0-3196 GCA_034665665.1 Acidobacteriota bacterium | reverse complement strand
CCGCCTCGGGATGATCTACGACGTCAAGGGGGACGGCAAATACCGCTTCAACGCGAGCTACAGCCACTACGTCACCAAGATCGTCGACGGTAACGTCGGCGGTGGCGCGGCGGGCGCCGGCAACCCGGCCGCGTTCAACTATCGCTATGACGGCCCGGTGGTCAATCCGGCCGGCACGGCGAACAGCGCGCTGATCCCGACGCGGGACGCGCTGAAGATCCTCTTCGACTGGTACAACGGCCTGACCGACGCGCAGAAGAACGCCGTGCTGGTCAGCTCCTCCATCCCGGGCTACTCCACGCAGATCGACGACCCGATCTCCTCGCCGTACGTTCGTGAGCTCGTGGTCGGCTTCGGCACGCAGTTCAGCTCGCGCGGCTATGCCCGCCTCGACCTGATCAACCGCGACTGGCACGACTTCTACGCCACGCGCCTCGACATCGGCACCGGAAGGATCACCGCGCCGAACGGCGCCGTCGGTGACCGCGCCGTCCTCGTCAACGACGACGACAACATCGAGCGCTCGTACAAAGGCGCCCAGCTGCAGTTCCAGTGGAACCCGAACCGCTTCAACTTCGGCGGCGGCTACACCTGGTCCAAGCTGGAAGGGAACGACATTCCGGAAGGCGACGGCACGGCCGGCGTCACCAACACCTTCGGCCTCTTCTATCCCGAGTACCTCAACTACCCGAACCGCCAGCCGAGCGGTTATCTCAACGGCGACCAGACGCATCGCGTCAAGGTCTGGGCCGGCTACGACGTTCCGTTCCCGTTCGGCAACCTCAACGCCTCGCTGATCCAGTCGTACGACTCGGGCCGCGCCTACTCGGCCGTCGGCACCATCGACGCTTCGGGCACGAACACCCCGTTCACCGGCGCGCCGGCGAACCCGGGCTACACCCGCTCGCAGCTCGGCACGAGCCACAACTACTACTTCAGCAAGCGCGGTGAGTTCCGTACCGACGCCGCGACGGCTACCGATCTCGCGCTGAACTACACGCTGCCCATCCACAAGTTCGAGCTGTTCATGCAGGGCCAGGTGCTCAACGTCTTCAATGAAGACGCGGTCAACGACATCTACCTCAGCCGCATGGACTTCACCGTCCGTACGCGCCGGGCCAACGGTGCCGCCTCCGGCCTGGTCGCCTTCAACCCGTACACCGACACCCCGAAAGAGTGCCCGCAGGGCGCCTCCGCGGCCGATTGCACGGCCATGGGCGCGAACTTCCAGCTCGGCCCGAACTTCGGCAAAGCGATCAGCAAGGACGCCTTCCAGCAGCCGCGTACCTACCGCTTCGCCGTCGGCGTGCGCTTCTAAGCCACCACACACGGTTGTTTCACCAACGCCCCGGCCGCAAGGCCGGGGCGTTTTTCTTTACACTCTCTCGCGATGCCGACCATCCTCTGGCTCCACGGTTTCCCTTTCTCCTCCGCGATCTTCGAGCAGCAGCTGTCCATCAGCGGCGCGGATCACGTGCTGGTCGACCTGCCGGGCTTCGGCGATTCGCCGGCCCGCGACGAGGAGCTGACGATGGACGACTACGCGCAGGTGGCCCTGGACGTCCTCGACGCGCAGGGGATCCAGCGTGCGATCTTCGCCGGCCTGTCGATGGGCGGCTACGTCTGCTTCGCCGCCGCCCGGATGGCGCCGCAGCGCGTGGCGGGGTTGATCCTTCTCGATACGCGCGAAACGGCGGACAGCGAGGAAACGCGCAAAGGCCGCTTTGCCTCCATCGCCACGGCACGGGAGAAGGGCATCGCCCCGATCGTGGAGTCGATGCTGCCGAAGCTGCTCACGCCCGATGCGCCGCCGGAGATGGTCGCGGATGTGCGCGAGATCATGATGTCGTCCTCGGTCGGTGGCGTGACCGCCGCCCTCCGCGCCATGGCCGAGCGCCCCGATTCCTCCTCCCTCCTGCCGCGGCTGAACGTGCCAACGCTGGTGCTCGCCGGCGCCGACGACCCCATCACCCCACCCGCCGACGCGCAGCGCATGGCCTCACGCCTCCCCAAGGCGCGCGCCGTGATCGTCCCTCACGCCGCGCACCTGGCCAACGTTCAACAGGCGGACGCGGTGAACCGCGCCATCGAGGAGTACCTCGCGACTCTCCGCGAATGACACCTCCAGCGCCCGTGGCTGTACAAAAGCTGTGGCTCAGGCCACAGCAGTCCAAACGCTACGCGTAGACCTTTCACGATCATTCGTCGGCACCGCCCGTGGCCCCACGCGACAGTACGGATGGTGACACTGGCAGCGCCCGTGGCTGTACAAGAGCGGCGGAAAGCCGCCGCAGTCCAAACGCTTCGCGTGGACCTTTCACGATCATTCGTCGGCAATACCATTCAGGTGGCCCCCGACGAACAATCGTGGAGGCTCTACGCGAAGCGTTTGGACTGCTGTGGCCCGAGCCACAGCTTTTGTACAGCCACAGGCGCTGCCTGCGGCTTCACGCAGACCTACCGCGTGAACCAGCGATAGTGGCCGGTGAGCTCATAGGCGAAGAGGACGTCTTCCATCTGCGCTCCGGAGCCTATGTTGTGAACCACGAGGTAGCGGTCACCCTTACGAATATCGGAGACGAGCCCGATGTGCGGGACGCCGGAGGAGAGTTTCCAGGTGACGATATCGCCGGGCTGGTAGTCGGGGCCTTTACGTGTGACAGGGAGGGCCCGCCCCCGCCGCCGGAAGAAGGTCTGCAGGTTCGGCACGCGCCGGTGGTCGATGTTGCTGTCGGGCCGACGCAGACCCCACTGCCGCGGGTACTCGGCGAAGTGGGCTTTCATGTCTTCGTGCACGAGCAACTGAAGGTCGATACCGGCCTTGCGGAAGGCGCGGATGACGACGTCCGTGCAGACACCCGCTTCGATCGGGACGTCACCGTTCGGGTACGGGATGGAGCGATACGAGGAGTCATAGCCGCGGGTGCGGCCGACCTGTGCTTTCGCTCCGGCAATGACGATTTGGACCGGCGCGGCGAGAGCCGCATGGGTGAGGGCGAGGAAGACAGCGGATGCGGCGAATCGAACCATTTCTATGTTTCCGAGACCCACATCAGGATGAAATCGATGTATTCGGGGATCGGCATCATGTTCAAGTCGTCATCCGAAAAACCATCCGCAAGAAGTTTGTCGTAGAAATCAGACGAGAAGTCCGTGAAGCTATACCAGATCGCGGTGGCACTGGCGACGCGCCGGA
>JAXDJK010000750.1:0-3484 GCA_034665665.1 Acidobacteriota bacterium | reverse complement strand
AGAGACGAGCCTCCGCCGCGCACGTAAGAGCGCAGATTCGTGCCGCAGACACCGATCCAGATCGATTTGGTGTAGTCGTTCCCCGCGATGCTCGAGCAGCCGGACGTGCCATTCTGGTCCTTGAGCGCCACCCACGCTTCGAAGGTGAACGAACCGTCGGCGTAGTCATGCGCGGGCAGATTGACCCACCCATGTCCGACCGGGTTCACCAGCCAGGCATTGAATGGCTGCGCCGAAGCGCCCGCCGCCATCCCGAGGAAAAGAGCCACGACGAGCACACGTATGCCAGTACGCAAGAAAAAACGCATGTTGTTGCCTCCGTTGTTTTTGGTAACCCACACAGTATGGACCCGCAAACACTTCGGCCGTGATGCGCATCAACAAAAATGAAAACGGCAGGCCTCGCGGCCTGCCGTCGTCGTGAATCGCAGGAATGTCGCGCTTAAACCGTGGCCGGCTCTTCGACGCCTGCCGCCGCGCGCAGCGCGTCGGCCTTGTCGGTCCGTTCCCACGTGAAGTCCGGCTCGTTGCGGCCGAAGTGGCCGTACGCCGCGGTCTTCTTGAAGATCGGGCGGCGCAGGTCCAGCGTCTCCATGATGCCGCGGGGCGTCATCTTGAAATGCTCGCGCACCAGCTCCACGAGCTGCGGCTGCTCGAGGCGGCCCGTGCCGAAGGTCTCGACATAGATCGACACCGGCTCGGCCACGCCGATGGCGTAGGCCAGCTGCACTTCCACTTCTTCCGCCACGCCCGAAGCCACGATGTTCTTGGCGATGTACCGGGCCATGTAGCACGCCGAGCGGTCCACCTTCGTGGGGTCTTTGCCCGAGAACGCGCCGCCGCCGTGCCGTCCGCGGCCGCCGTACGTATCGACGATGATCTTGCGGCCGGTGAGGCCGGTATCGCCCTGCGGACCGCCGATGACGAAGCGGCCGGTGGGATTGATGTGGAAGACGGTCTTGTCGTCGATCAGCTCCGACGGCACCACCGGACGGATCACCTTCTCCAGGATTGCGTCGTGGAGGTCGCGGTTGCTCACGTTCGGCGAGTGCTGCGTGGAGATGACGATGGCGGAAGCGCGGATCGGGCGCTTTCCTTCGTACTCGATCGTCACCTGCGACTTGCCGTCCGGGCGGAGGAAGTCGACGTCGTTGGATTTGCGGATGTCCGTGAGCTTGCGCACCAGCTTGTGGGCCAGCGTGATCGGCAGCGGCATCAGCTCCGGCGTCTCACGCACGGCGTAGCCGAACATGAGGCCCTGGTCGCCCGCGCCGCCGGTATCGACGCCCTGCGCGATGTCGGGCGACTGCGGATCGATCGACGAGATCACGGCGCAGGTCTCGCTGTCGAACCCGTACTTGGCGCGCGTGTAGCCGATCTCGCGGATCGTGTTGCGGACGATCGACGGGAAGTCGACGTACGTCTTGGTGGTGATCTCTCCCGAGATCATCGCCAGGCCGGTGGTGACGAGGGTTTCGCAGGCCACGCGGCCCACCGGATCCTCGGCCAGAACGGCGTCGAGGATCGCATCGGAAATCTGGTCAGCGATCTTGTCGGGATGACCTTCGGTGACCGATTCCGACGTGAAGAGGGTCCTGTAATTCGCCATGGTTGTTCCGAGCTCCTTGAAAAAGCTGATAAGGACTGCTTGAAGAATCGGGAAATCCTAGCATACGCACGGGCGCGTGGGGCCGCGCGGCCGTTCGGCCCTTCCCTTGCACAGTCCGCCACTGATGCTCAAGACCCGCAATATTGGTGCGTACCGCGACCTGCTGCTCCTCTTCACCCGCTACGGGCGCAAGGACTTCCGCCTGACGCTGACGACCGAGGACTTCCTCATGCCCGAAACGGCCGACGTGCCGATGGAGCCGGACGTCCGCGCCCGGGCCAAGGCCTTCGCCGCGGCCCTCAAGAGCATGGGCCCGACGTACGTCAAATTCGGGCAGCTCCTCTCTACGCGGCCCGACATCGTCCCGCAGGAGTACATCATCGAGCTGGAGTCGCTCCAGGACGACGTGGAGCCCTTCTCGTTCGCCGAGGTGGAATCGACGGTGGAGGAGGAGCTGGGCGTACGCATCTCCAAGGCCTTCGAGGTCTTCGAGTCCACTCCCCTCGCGGCCGCATCCCTCGGGCAAGCCCACCGCGCCGTGCTCCGCGACGGCCGCGACGTGGTGGTGAAGGTCCAGCGGCCGAACGTGCGCGAGCAGGTGCGCAAGGACCTCGACGTCTTCACCGAGATCGCCCAGACCCTGGAAGCGCACACCGAGATCGGCAGCAAGATGAACCTGGTCGGCGCGCTCGAACAGGTGCGCCTGACGATGTTCAGCGAGCTGAATTACCTGCAGGAGGCCCGCAACAGCGAGACCATCCGCACCAACCTGGCCCAGTTCCCCGAGATCCACATCCCGGCCGTGGTGCACGATTTCAGCTCCGCCAAGGTGCTGACGACGGAGCTGGTGCGCGGCAAGAAGGTCTCGAAGCTGACGCCGCTCTCGCTGATCGAAGGCAATTACGCGGCGCTGGCCGGCGTGCTGACCCGGGCATACCTGAAGCAGATCTGCGTCGATGGTTTCTGGCACAGCGATCCGCATCCCGGCAATGTCTTCATCCGCGAGGAGGAGGGCGTGCCGCAGCTGGTGCTGCTCGACTTTGGGATGGTGGCGCGCATCAGCCACGAGTTCCAGGACGAGGTGATCAAGCTGCTGCTGGCGATCTCGTCGAACCGCGGGGCAGAAGTGGCCGACGCCTGCGTGCGGATGTGCGAGGTGCAGGAGCGCTTCGAGCCGGTGAAGTTCACGCGCGAGATCTCGACGATCGTGGCAGCAGTACACGATGTTACGGCGCAGGAGATCAATACCGGGCAGCTGATCTTCAACGTGATCTCGATCGCGAACAACAACGCGCTGAAGGCCCCGCCGGAGCTGGCCCTGCTGGCGAAGACGCTGCTGCACCTGGATTCGATCACGAAGAAACTCGATCCGGACTACGACCCGCAGCAGGTGATCCGCGATTACGGCGAGGAGCTGATCAGCCTGAAGCTGAAGCAGAAGTTCGCGCCGCGCAATTTCTATCCGGCCCTGCTGGACCTGAATCAGCTGATCCTCGATCTCCCCCACCGCACCCGCGAGATCGTGGACCTCACTGCTGCCGGCAAGCTGTCGTTCGGAATCAAGCTGACGCAAGCCGAAGAGTTCCTCCGCGGCATCCACAAGATCGCGAACCGGATCACCGTCGGCGTAGTGATCGCCGCCCTGCTGATCTCCTCCTCCCTGATGATGCGCGTGCCCTCCCGCTTCTCAATCCTCGGGTACTCGGGATTGGCCGTAGTCGGCTACCTGCTCGCGGCGGGTGCCGCGGGATTCCTGATCTACTCAGTGTTCCGGGCGGATCACCGCGACTCGGAACGCGCGAAGTTCAAGGGAAAGTAATCGCCGAAAGCGTGCCGGACTACGCGGAGCGTTTGGAGTGCGGCGCTTTCCCGCCG
>JAXDJK010000749.1:0-5465 GCA_034665665.1 Acidobacteriota bacterium | reverse complement strand
CCACCACCACCCCGCCCCGCCGCTCCACCTCACGCGGAATGGCGGGATCGTCGCGGACGATGATGGAATCGCGCAGCTCGAGATCGCCGGTGAGCGTCACGCCGTGGCCGACGATGCAGCGCTCGAGCATGACCTCGGGGCCGATGGCGCAGTCGTCCCAGATGGCGCTGTCGCGGACGTCGCCTTCCACCACGCTGCGGGCGCCAACGGTGGAGCGCGTGACGGCGCCGGCGGTGCCGGTTTCGTCGACGATCGAGCCGCCGCGGATCTGCGAGCCCTTGGCGAGGGGGACGTCGCCGCGGCCCGTGGCATCGATCAGGGCACGCATGGCCGCGAGGTATCGGCGCGGCGTGCCGATGTCGAACCAGAGACCGTCGTCGGCTACGCCGGCCAATGTCTCGCGGCCTTGCGCGAGCAGCGGCTGGTACGCGGCGTCGACAATGCCGGAGACTTCCTGGTCCGGCAGGTAGCGGAAGAGGCGTGAGCTGATGCAGTGCGAGCCGGCGAACATCATCGCCTCGCCCGTGCCTTCGCCGAACCCGGTCACACGCCCATCCTCGAGCCACACGGCGGTGAACTTGTCACCCTCGGGGGGATGGCGCAGCGTGAGCGAGGCCACGGCATCGAGCTCGCGGCGGGCGTCGTTCAGCGCGCCGTAGCGCGGGAACTGCACCGTGTCGCCGTTCACCAGGAAGAACGCTTCATCCGGCTCCAGCGCGTGCCGCACGCGCCGCACGCCGCCGCCTGTGCCGAGGATCTGTTCCTCGCGCGAAAAGTAGAAGCGTGCATCGCCGGCGTAGTGATCCTGCAGGTAGCGCTCGATCTGCTCCGGCAGGTGGTGCAGGTTGATGACGAGGTCCTGCACGCCGGCTTTCAGGTACGACTCCACGGCCCAGCCGATCAGCGGCAGGTTGCACAGCGGGACCATCGGCTTCGGCAGCGTGTAGGTGATGGGGCGCAGCCGCGTGCCGTAGCCGGCGGCGAGGATCATCCCTTTCATGACTGGCCGCCCGGCAGTGCTTCAGGCGGAAAGACCATGTTCTCGCCGAGGTCCGCGCGCGTGCGGCGATGCTGCCGGTAGAGATCCGCGTAGGTCTGGCGGATGCCCTGCTCCATGTTCAAGCCCAGCTCCTCGGCCACACTGCGAATCACGTCCAGCGCCCCTTCGATCTCGAAGTAGTCGCCGATGGGGGTGCGGTCCAGCACGACTTCGACTTCCTTCACGCGCCACACCTCACGAAACTTCTGGTAGCGGAAGACCGGCTTGTAATCGAGCGAGCCAAAAAGCTGGATGGCCAGCTCGAAGCTCTCCACACCCGTCTGCACTTCCTCGCGGATCTTCACGCCGCCCTCGAACGCGGACGGTCCCTTGAACGTGGCCAGTGAGTAGCGGCCGAACTTGCGCACGCGCAGGAGCGAGCCCTTCGTGCGCAGCTCGCCGCGGCGGTCGAGGACGATGTTGTCCTCGAACGTCTCCGGATAGAGACGCTGCGCGCCCAGCTCTTCCAGCTTCCGGACGAGCGCGGCGCGGTCCCGCATGGGGAACTTGATCTCGATTTCCTGGGCCATCGGTCGCACGCCTCAGGCGCGCAGGACCTCCACGCCCGGCAGTTTCGCGCCGGCGATGAACTCCAGCGACGCGCCGCCGCCGGTGGAGATATGCGAGATCTTGTCGGCGAAGCCGGAGGCTTTGACCGCTTCGACGGATTCACCGCCGCCGACTACCGTCACGGCGCCGCTGCCGGCCACCGCGCTGGCCATCGCCAGCGTCCCCTTCGCGAATTCTTCCTTCTCGAACACGCCCATCGGCCCGTTCCAGAAGACCACCTTGGCGTTGCTCAGCTCCGTGGCGTAGCGCTTGGCCGTGTTCGGGCCGATGTCGAGCGCCTTCTGCCCCGCGGTCAGGCCGTCGCCGACGTTGATGGTCTCGATCTTCGTCGGCGCGTCGAGCGAGTCCGCCACGATCAGGTCGAGCGGCACGATGACCTGCGCGCGCTCGTTGCTGGTGAGGATCTTCGTGGCGATGGGCAGCGACTCCTGGTCGACCAGCGAGCCGCCCATCGGCACGCCCTGCGCGGCGAGGAAGGTGTTGGCCATGCCGCCGCCGATCAGCACCTTGTCGGCTAGTTTGATCAGCGCTTGCAGCGGCTCGATCTTGCCGGCGATCTTGGCCCCGCCCATCAGCGCCACGAACGGCCGCTCGGTGATGTTCGTGACTTTCTGCAGGAACTGGAGCTCGCGTGCGAGCAGGAGCCCGCCCGCGCTGTGATCCTTCGGGAAGAGCCGCGGCAGCGCCTCGATCGAGGCGTGCGCGCGATGGCAGGCGCCGAATGCGTCGTTCACGTAGTAGTCGGCCAGCTTGCGAAGCTGGGCGGCGAACTCGCCGTCGTTCTGCTCTTCGCCGGCGTGGAAGCGCAGGTTCTCGACCAGCAGCACCTCGCCCGGTCCGAGGGCGAACGCCTTCGTTTGCGCATCCGCGCCCACGCAGTCATCGGCCCACTGCACCTCCGCGCCGAGCAGCTCGGCCAGGCGCTCGCGGACCGGGGACAGCGAGTACTTTTCCTTGCGCTCGCCCTTGGGGCGGCCGAGGTGACTGGCGATCACGATGGCGGCCCCGCGCTCGCGGAGGAGACGCAGCGTGGGCAGCGTCTCCTCGATGCGGGTGGCGTCGGTGATGCGCGCGCCTTCCAGCGGCACGTTGTAATCGACGCGGTAGAACACGCGCGCTCCGGCGGGGAGCGCCAGCGAATCGACGGTACGGATCTCGATCATCGTTACTTCGCGCCCGCCACATGCGCGATCAGGTCGAGCACGCGGTTCGAGTAGCCCCACTCGTTGTCGTACCACGACAGCACCTTGTGCAGGTGCGGGTCGACGGAGCGCGTGAAGGTGGTGTCGAGGATCGACGAGTGCGCGTTGTGGTTGAAGTCGATCGAGACCAGCTGCTCGTCCGAGTAGGTGAGGATGCCCTTCAGGGCGCCGTTCGACGCGTCACGTACGGCCTGGTTGATCTCCTTGGCGCTGGTGGGTTTCACGCTGCGGAACGTGAGGTCCACCAGCGAGACGTTCGGGGTCGGCACGCGCACCGAGATGCCGTCGAACTTGCCCTTCAGCTCCGGCAGCACCAGGCCGACGGCCTGTGCGGCGCCGGTGGTGGTGGGGATCATCGACAGCGCGGCCGCGCGCCCGCGGCGGAGGTCTTTGTGCGGCAAGTCGAGGATGACCTGGTCGTTGGTGTAGGAGTGGATCGTGTTCATGATCCCGGACTCGATGCCGAACTGCTCGTGCAGCACTTTCGCGAGCGGGGCCAGGCAGTTGGTCGTACACGAGGCGTTGGAGATCACTTTGTGTTTGGAGGCGTCGTAGGTGTTCTCGTTGACGCCCATGCAGAACGTGCCGTCCGCATCCTTCGACGGGGCGGAGATGATCACCGTCTCCACGCTGCCGCGCAGGTGCAGGCTGGCCTTGGCCTTGTCGGTGAAGCGGCCGGACGATTCGACGACGATCTGCACGCCCAGCTCGTCCCACGGGATCTTGGCCGGGTCGGGGTTGGAGAAGACGCGCAGCTCTTTGCCATCGACGGAGATGCTGTTCGCGCCGTGGGTGACGTCGTTCTCGATCGTGCGATGCACGGAGTCGTACTTCAGCAGATACGCGAGCGTCTCTGCTTCGGTGAGGTCGTTGACCGCGACGATCTCGATGTTCGAATGCTTTTCGAGCGCCGCCCGGAAGACGTTCCGCCCGATCCGTCCAAAGCCGTTGATACCTACTTTCACCATGCAAAAGCCTCCTGCTTCAGGGGCGGTAGTATATCGAGGTGATTCCGACTGCGAACTCCATGCACGTGACGCCCTTGCGCTGGGGCGGCGACGTGCTTTCCCTCCTCGACCAGCGCCTGCTGCCCCGCCAGGAGGTCTGGATCGATTGCCACACCGCCGCCGAGGTTGCTGAAGCGATCAAGACGATGGTGGTGCGCGGGGCGCCGGCCATCGGCTGTGCGGCTGCCTACGGTATCGCTCTGGCCGCGCTTCGCGGCGACGATCTTTCTGCTGCCGCGGCGTTGTTGAAGGACGCCCGCCCCACCGCCGTCAACCTGGCCTGGGCCGTCGACCGGATGATGCGGATCGGCTCCTCTTCTGCTGCCGCCTTAGGGGCGGAAGCGGAGGCCATCGCCGCGGAGGACCTGGCCTCCTGCCGCGCCATCGGCCGCCACGGTGCCGCGCTCCTCGGCGCGGAATCGATCGTGCTCACCCACTGCAACGCCGGCGCGCTGGCCACGGCGGGCTACGGCACGGCCCTGGGCGTGGTCCGCGCTGCCATCGAGAGCGGCAAAAAGGTGGCGGTCTTCGCCGACGAGACTCGCCCGTATCTCCAAGGCGCCCGTCTCACCGCGTGGGAGCTGCAACAGGACGGCATTGACGTCACCCTGATCACCGACAACATGGCCGGGCATTTCTTCCAGCAGGGCAAGTTCGACGCGGTGGTCGTCGGCGCCGACCGCATCGCTGCCAACGGTGATGCCGCGAACAAGATCGGCACCTATACCGTGGCGGTGCTCGCTCACGCGCATAACATCCCCTTTTACGTGGCCGCCCCCATCTCCACGATTGATATCGCCTGCGCGACAGGAGCCTCGATCCCCATCGAAGAGCGGAGCGCTGCCGAGGTCGTGGAGATCAACGGCTCCCGGGTGGCCCCCGAGGGGATCAACGTCCGCCACCCCGCCTTCGACGTCACCCCCGCCAGACTGATCACCGCCATCATCACCGAGCGCGGCGTGCTGCGCGCCCCGTACGAGGAGGCCATACGGACCGCCTGCACCGCCTGATCGCCGCCCTCTGGCTGGGCAGCGGCTTCTTCCTCATGCTGGCGTCATCCGGCGCGTTTCGCGCCGCTCCGAATCCCACGATCGCCGCGGACGTGGTGGGCTCGATGCTCACGCGCTGGCACTACATCGCGCTTCTGGCGCCGCTGCTGCTGTTCGCTCTCGAGCTGCGGCGCGCGCGGCGCTTCGTCCTCGTGGTTGTCTTCGTCGCGCTGGTCCTCGCCGCGCTGCAGTCATTCATCGACCTGCGCATCCGGGCCATCCGAGCCTCGTCTTTTGTCCCCATCTCCTCGCTGTCGCCCTCGGACCCGGTGCGCCGCCACTTCGGCGCGCTCCACGGCGCCTCCATGGGGTTGCTGTTGCTCCAGACACTCGCCGCGGCGGTGGTGGTCATGACCAACCCCAAGCGAGAGGAACCTGCCGTCATGGAAGACGACCATCACTGAAGCCACCCTCATCGCCTGTGGCTGTACAAAAGCGGTGGCGACACCGCACTCCAAACGCTTCGCGTAGTCCGGGGCGCTTTTGGCCCGATCAACGCCTGCTTCGGGCGTCGAGCCTTGCGTTCCGCGGACGGCTGCGCAAGACGAAAACCGTGGCGGACTACGCGAAGCGTTTGGAGTGCGGCGCTTTCCCGCCG
>JAXDJK010000748.1:0-4498 GCA_034665665.1 Acidobacteriota bacterium | reverse complement strand
GCGCTGAGTGCGGCGGCTTTGCGGCGCTCGTGACGATTCGGCTTGGCGGCGGACAGCTTGGTCTTCTTGGTGGTCATGGCACTGGGTTCCTGAGAGCCGGGTTCCTGAAAGCAGACGGCGACCTCGTCGCCAGGTTGGGAAGCGGAGAATTGCGCGCTCGTGTTCGGATCCTTGCCGTACGGGCAGAGGGCCGCGCCGCGAAGCATCCACTGGCGGGCGATGATGCACGGGCCTTCGACCTGGCCGTCGTTCACGGCCGCGGTGAAGCCTTCGGGCACGTATTCGAGAATGAGCTCGTCGGGATCGAAGTAGATCGACGCCTGGTATTGGAAGCCGTTGGCGGACTTGTGCGTGATCTCGTCGACGCGGTCTTCCGCTTTGAACGGAATGAGCACGCCGGTCATCACGAGCTCGCCGCTGCTGACGTCCTGCTGGTCGCTATACCCCAGCACCTCGTCTTCCCTGTGGCAGTAATCGAATGGCAGCTGCGCGCTGGCCGCGCGCATGCCGGCGAAGTCGTGAACGATCGCGCCCCAGTACCAATGCTTGAGGACATTGCCGCTGCGAGCTCGGACCGTCACGGGGATGTTGCCGTCGCCGCCCGCGTCATTGATGTCGACGTCGGCCTCGAAGCGCAGGGCTGCGGCGGGAACCTTGGCTTTACCGCTGGCGATCGCCGCGGCGTCGAAGCGCACGGCTGGTCGTGGTTTCAGGCGCTTGCTCTTGCTCATTTGCCGGAGACCTCCGTGATTTGGACGTTGGCCGGGGCGATCGTGGTGTTGAGCCCCCTGTCCGCCATGTACTTGGTTTCTTGCGCGAGTTCGTCGGCGACGTCGAAGAAGTCGTCGCCGTACTTCGCGCGAATGAGGCGCTGGCGCGAGGTCAGGCCGGCGCCCATCGTGGCGATGTCGGCGGTGATCTCTTTGAGCGGGTCGAGCCAGGGCATGCCGTTGGCGAGCCACTCCCAGTTGAGGTCGTCGAGCGTGACGCCTTCCGGAAACGAACCATCCTGCATCCAGAGCCACACGCGCCACCGGGTGAGGTTGTCGAGGAAGTACTGCAGGTCCTCGCGCTTAATTTTGGCGCTCTCTTCGTACTGCAGCAGCGCTTGCCGCGCCCCGCTGTAATTGGTGAAGCTCTCGTCGAAGAACGAATAGGGGATGTCGAGCGCTTTCAGCGTGAGCTGAATCATGGTCAGCCAAAACGCCTGCGACTCAGTCGTCGGCGTGGCGGCCTCGACAAATTCGAGCGTGTCGCCCGGATCCAAGTTGAGTTGGAACGGTCCGCCGCTCCAATCGATCTTGCCGTACTTCGGTTGGCCGGCGTCTGCGGCTTCCTCTTCGGACTCCTCGCTCTCTTCCTCGGCTTCGCCGAGCGGGTCGTCGCCTTGGACTTCGCGCTTGAAGATGGCGCCGAAGAATTGGGCCTGCTTGATTTTGCTGAGCGTGTAGCCGAACGATTCGTACACGTCCATGAGCGGGTTGATCGAGCAGGCCAGCGGGCTGATGCCGCGGACCTGGTCGGGTCGATCGATGTAGGCCAGCGGCACAATGAAGCGCGCGGGATACATGCGTTCGAAGGTGAAGGTGGACGTGCCGCCGCCGGCGTCGCTGAATGGGCCACGTCGGCAGAGGCAGTACTCGACGCTCTCGCCGTACTTGTTAACGCGCACCCCGTGCACGAAGTCGGCAGCCGAGTAGCCGGTCGGCAGCCCGCCGACGGGCGTGCGGACGCGTTCGCCTTCGAGGGCTTGGACCATGCCGTTGCGGCACTTCAGCGCGAAGAAATCGCCATTGAGCGTGCGCTGCTGTTCGGCCATCCGGACGAACTTCGCGCGCGAAAATCGACGGGTGACTTCGAAGTTGCCTGGCTGTGACCAGTTGCGCACGAGGCTTTCGAGCCGGTTGTCGAGGTCGCGGCTTTTGGTCTTCGCCTTGAAGCGGAACGTCGTGATGTAATCGAGATGGCGGGCGATCATCCACCGCGCGAGCGCGAAGTTGCGATAGAGCAGCTGGGACGATGAGAGGAGCTTCTTGCGGTCCTGCTGGCGCAGGACATCGTCCTCGCTGCGGAGCACGCCCGCGCCGCTGCGGCGCTTGTTCGTTTCGCGGACGGCGTCATAGCCGCTGCCGATCGTATCGATGCCGGCGGCGACGAACTGGGACTGTCCGAACAGGTCCTGAAGATTGGCAGGCACTAAGACGAGCCTCCCATCTTCATGCGGAGCACGCGGGGGAAGCGGCCACTCTCGCGGGCGACTTCGCGGCGCCAGTAGTCGCGCTGCTTGATCAGGTCCTGGTAGCTCACGGCCGTGTTGCCGACGGTGATGGAGTTCATCCCCACGCACTTGGCGAGCAAGGCTTCAACGCGCGCGAGCTGCAGAACGGCAAAGGAATCGGCCATGGTGCAATCGTTCGCAGTGTCCGGGGACATCGGCCAGGGCAACTGCGCCGATTCGGGGGAGTAATAACCAGGACTTGGTTATTTGTTTTTCAGGCCGCGGCGTTGGCCTGGTCGAGCTGATCATCGTCGCGCGGGCGGCCTTCGTAGACGTGTTCCCGGTCGACGCGCCATTGCTCGCAATCCAGACATTGGCAGCGGCGGTAAATGATCTCGACGAACTCGGTTCCCGTGCCCCGGTAGTCGCGGCGCTGGGTGTTTTGGTAGGGACCGCGCCTCGAGCTGCCACACTTCAAGCAGCGGCTGGGCTGGACGATCACGGCGTCCTTGACGTTGGGAGAGCCGGCCGGTCGGCCGGGCGATCGGGGTGGCTTACGGTTCGTTGTCATAGATGATCCGGTGCTTGGGCTTGCGTTTGGGTTTGGTGGGTTTGGCCGGCTGCGGCACGACGGGCGCGAGCAAGCGCACGCCCTTCATGTTGCCGCCGACGTCGCCGTAGTAACTGGCGTCGAGAAAGTGCGCGGTATCGCTCTTCGATTTGAAGTGACGGGTGAGAGTGCCCTTGATGACTTCCTCGACTTCAACCTCGGCAACCACCTGGTGGGCGTAGTTCTGATGGCGCCGTTCGTCGTCGCTCATGCGGCCGAGCCGGTGCGCCTCGGGGTCGCGCTGGCCGAAGATGAGCATCCGGCCGGGTTGGCCTTCGCCGGTCATCCAGCGTTCGTGCTCGTAGTGCTTCCAGCGGTCCGCGTCCGCGTAGACGAGCCAGACGTACTTCTTGCGGCCGATCCCCTTGATGCGTGACGTGACCAGCTGTTTCGTGAGGAACCAGCCGTCGCCTGGTTTGCGATCCTCGGTTTCCTTCTGGACGGCGGAGAAGTTGGGTTTGACGCAGCCGGCGGATTTGCCGCAGCCCATGATGGGGAAGATCCCCGGGCCGATGGTGATGCACGCTGCGTAGACCGATTGCGTCTGCCAGCCGGCGTCGACCAGCGTGATGTGATCGAAGTCGATCACCTCGCCGTCGGGCCCGTGATAGTCCGTGTCGAGAAACTCCGCATGCCGCTGCAGGATGGCCTTGTAGATGAGGAGCTCGATGCCTTCGTCGCTGCCGCGCGAAGCGCCGATCACGGTCTGAATGCCGTAATCGATGGTGTAGTACGTGCTGCCGTCGGCGCTCCAGGCCCGCACCACCCAGTGCAAGTGCGTCTTGCGCACGTCGATCGTATGTGTGAGCAGCTTGCAGCCAGGCGGGATGACTTTGCGGGCGAAGCCGCTGAGCGCCTTCTGGATGTGGTGCGCGGTGATCTTGGATTCAATCGGCGCGGAGATCTCCGGCGGGTTGTTGTCGTACTCGGTATCGACGGCCTCTTGGCCGATGCGTGCGACCTCCGAAAAGTAGAACTCCAGCGCGCTCGACTCGTCGGGCGTGAACCGGTGCGGATTGCAGACGATGGCGCCGGCGTCCATCGCTTTGCGGTTGGCCAGGTAGAACTCGTGCGCTCTGTTTGTCTTCTGACCGTAGTCCGCGCGCTTGAGCGTGACGAATTCTTCCCAGAGCTCGATGCGGTGGGGCTTCTCGATCAGCCACTTGTGGCGCCGGCCGCGGAAGCTCTGCTTTTGCTCGGGGTCGGTGTACTTGTAGGAAACGCTGCTGCGGCTCTGCAGCGTGGTGATCATCACGCGGGCGGTGCGGCGCTGCTGGCCACCCAGGCCGGCGATGCCCCGGTCGATTCGCTTTTCGAGTTTCTCGGCCGCTTTCTCATTGATGGCCGTCTCTTCGGTATCCGGATCGTCGATGATGGCCACGTCCGGCCGCTTGCCTTTGATGTTGAGCCCGCGGACGGCGCTGTCGAGTCCGCGGGTGGCGACGATGGCGCCGGCAGCCGGCGAGCCTGGCACATTCGGGAAGATGATCTTCCGCTTTCCGCACCACACGAAGTGGCTCTGCACTTCGTGAAACGCCTCTCCGGTGTCGTGGCGATGGCCGCTCACGAGCTGGGAGTGGGCTCGCTGCGGGATGCCTTCGAGAGCACGGATCGGCACGCATACTTCGGGGTAGTCAGCATGCAGCCGGTCGTTTCCTTCGAGCTCGCAT
>JAXDJK010000747.1:0-2542 GCA_034665665.1 Acidobacteriota bacterium | reverse complement strand
TCAGGACGACTACATGCGAGCCCGAGGAATCGATTACTTCGAGAACTCCCGCCGGGCCACGATCGCACACCGGAATTACGCGATTGCGAATCCGGCCGGCTGGCGCGGCTACGGGCCGGATGTGTGGGGTCTCACGGCGTGCGACGGACCGCTGGATGGGAAGTTGATGATCGGCGGTAAGGAACGCGAGCTCCACACGTACGCCGCCCGCGGCGCGGCGGAGCGGGAGATCCGCGACGACGGCACGCTCGCACCGACGGCGGCCATCTCGTCGATGCCGTTCACGCCCGAGCTTTCACTCGCTGCGCTGGAGACGATGTACAAGACGTACGGCGCGCAGATCTACCAGCAGTACGGCTTCGTCGATTCGTTCAACCCGAGCCTGAATTTCGACACGAAAGTGCAGATGGGACACATCGTCCCCGGCGTGGCCTGGGTGGACAACGATTACCTCGGCATCGACCAGGGCCCGCTGGTCTTGATGATCGAGAATCACCGCACGGGTCTGGTCTGGAACGTGATGCGGAAGAACGCGCACGTCATCCGCGGCCTGCAGCGGGCGGGGTTTCGGGGCGGGTGGATGGACGTGGGGCCGTGAAATGGTGAATGTTGAATGCTCAATGGTGAATGTTGAAAGCGCTCCGCGTCGCGCACGCTCCATTCAACATTCAACATTCAACATTCAACATTCAACATTTCTGTTTCTGCTCGCGATCACGCTCTTCGCGTGCACAAACCAGCAGCAGAACAAGACCACCACCATAGAGTTCTGGGGCCTCGGCCGCGAAGGCGAAGTCGTGGCGGACATGGTCCCCGAGTTTGAACGGCGAAACCCCGGCATCAAAGTCGACGTTCAGCAGATCCCGTGGACGGCGGCGCACGAGAAGCTGCTGACGGCGCATGTGGGGCGGTCGCTGCCCGATGTGGCGCAGATGGGGAACACGTGGATTCCGGAGTTCGTCACCATCGGAGCGCTCGAGCCGCTGGATCGGTACCCGAACGCGCGGGCCGATTACTTCGGCGGCATTTGGGACACCAACGTGGTGGACCACGTGCTGTACGGGATCCCGTGGTACGTCGATACGCGGGTGCTCTTCTACCGCACCGACATGATCCCGGTGCCGCCGAAGACCTGGAGCGAGTGGACGGCGCTGATGGCGCGGCTGCGCGCGGAGAAAGGGAAGGATTTTTATCCGATCCTCCTGCCGACGAACGAGTGGCCGCAGCCGGTGATCCTGGCGCTGGGGCAAGGCGCGCCGCTCGTCTCGGACGACGCGCGGGCGCTCTTCAACGAACCGCGGTTCCTGAGCGGCTTCGGGTTCTACCTCGATCTGTTCCGCCATGGTTACGCGCCGGTTGTGGCGAATAGCCAGATCGCGAACATCTATCAGCAGTTCGGGGAGGGCGAGTTCGCGATGTGGATCACCGGACCGTGGAACGTCGGCGAGCTGCGCCGGCGCTGGAGCGCGGGCGATCAGGGCAAGTGGTCCACCGCGCCGATTCCGGCGCCGGACGGCAAGCCGTATCCCGGCGCCTCGCTCGCGGGCGGCGCCAGTCTGGTGCTGGCGAAGACGTCGCAGAAGAAAGCGGCGGCGTGGAAGTTCATCCAATTCCTCTCCGAGCCGGCGCAGCAGGTGCGCTTCTACGAGCTGAGCGGCGACCTGCCGGCACGCAAGTCGGCATGGAACGCGCCGCTCCTGGCCAACGACGACAAGATCGCGGCCTTCCGTACGCAGCTCGAGAACACCGTGGCGCTGCCGCGCGTGCCGGAGTGGGAGTACATCGCCACGACCATCTTCGAGCACGGCGAGCTGGCGGCGCGGGGGCAGTTCGACGTGCACGGCGCGGCGGAGCGGCTGGATGTGAAGGTCAACCGCATCCTCGAAAAGCGGCGCTGGGTGGTGAGCAGGCAGAAGCGGAGCGCCACGCCATGACACGCCAGGGCCGCGCGGCCTTTTTCCTCCTCCTGCCGGCGGTGACGCTGATCACCCTCTTCTATTTGATCCCGGTGCTCGGCAGCCTGGTGCTCAGCCTGACCGACTTTGACCTCTACTCGGTCGGCGATGTGGCGAACACACGCTTCGTCGGCGCGAAGAATTACATTGCCATGGTGCAGAACCCCGTGTTCTGGCAGGCGCTGCGGAACACGCTCTATTTCTCGCTGGTCGGAGGGCCGCTGACCATTCTGGCGTCGCTCGCCGCGGCGCTGCTGCTGAACGCGAAGCTGGCGCGGTTCAAGTCGATCTTCCGGACCATCTACTTCGCGCCGGTCGTCACCTCCATCGTGGCGGTGGCGGTGGTCTGGCGGTACGTCTACCACACGCGCGTCGGCATCATGAACCGCATCCTGGAGTCGATCGGGATCGCGCCGATCGACTGGCTCGGCGATCCGAAGTGGGCCATGCCGGCGCTGATCCTGCTGGCCATCTGGAAGAACTTCGGCTACGCGGCCGTGATCTTCCTGGCCGGCCTGCAGAACGTGCCGGAGGAGCTGTACGAGGCGGCGCGGATCGACGGTGCGGGACCGGTCTCGCAGTTCCGC
>JAXDJK010000746.1:0-8829 GCA_034665665.1 Acidobacteriota bacterium | reverse complement strand
CAGCCGACGTTGCTGTAAACGAGGAACTGTTCGCTGAGGCTAGGCCAACCAAGCGCTGCCGGCCGCCGCCGGCCCGCCGGAGGCCCCCCGTCGTACTCCCTGTCAACCTACGCGAAGGTCGAGTACTGCGGGGAGAAGTCGCTCTGGTACGTGTCTTCCTCGGCGGCGCTGATGCGGAGGATCTGTTCGACGAAGCGGGAGTGCAGGGCGTGACCGGCGCGGTAGGCCGTGATCTCGCCGACGATGGGACGCCCCACCAGGGCCAGATCGCCGACCAGATCGAGGATCTTGTGGCGGACGAACTCGTCGCGGAAGCGGAGCGGCCCGCCGACCACGCCGCGGTCATCGAGAACGATCGCATTCTCCACCGACCCGCCGCGGGCCAGGCCCGCCTGGCGGAGCTTCTCCACATCGCGCATGAAGCCGAACGTGCGCGCCGGCGCGATTTTGCGGAGGAAATTGTCGTGGCCGAAGTCGAACTGGAACGACTGCTTGCCGATCGACGGGTGATTGAAATCGATCTTGTACTTGATGATCAGGCGGTTCGCCGGGACCATGCGGATGCTCTTGTCGCCGTCCACGATCTCGATCGGCTCGCGGATGCGCAGCACCTGCAGCTCCGCGTCGAGCGTGCGCACGCCGGCCGCGTCGATCAGGTGCATGAACGGCAGGGCGCTCCCGTCGATGATCGGGACCTCCGGGCCGTCGATGTGGATGTCCACATCGGTCAGGCCGCAAGCCATGATCGCGGAGAGCAGGTGCTCGACGGTGCCGACCTGGACGTCGTCCTTGCCGACGGTGGTGGCGTAGTCGAGGGCGGTGGTGGAGGCCTGCAACGCCGGGATGCGGAGGCCGTCGAGGTCAGCGCGGACGAAGGTAATGCCGCTGCCCGCGTGTGCCGGGTGAAGCTCGACTTTGGTGTAGATGCCGGAGTGCAGCCCGATTCCGGTGATGCTGACGTTCGCGTTGATGGTTTTCCGTTGGACGATCATCTGGGTGCACTAAGAGCGAGGCAGGTGCCACGACGGTCGAGATCGGCGGGATACGCAATAAAGTACGTAGCGTGAGCAACTTAGTGCGTCAACAGCGATCTGGTAGAAGCGCTACTTCTGTCGCCTCAGCAGGTCAACAGTGTGGCTGTGCAGCCACAGTCCCGGTCAGCGGCGCTCTTTCATGCCCTGCGCGGCTTCTCGGTCGGCTTCGCGCGCTTTCTCGGTATCGCGCTTGTCGAACTGCCGTTTGCCGCGGACCACGGCGATCTCTGCCTTCACCCGGTTGCCCTTGAAGTAGAGGCGCAGGGGGACCACGGTCAGGCCCTTTTCGACGGTCTGGGTACGCAGTTTCTCGATCTCGCGCTTGTGGAGGAGCAGCTTGCGGGTGCGCTCGGGATCGTGGTTCTCGCGGTTGCCGTGGGTGTAGGGGGAGATGTGCGCGCCGAAGAGGAAGGCTTCGTCGTTCTTGAAGATGACGTAGGCGTCCTTGAGCTGGGCCCGTCCATCCCGCAGCGACTTGACCTCGGTGCCGGAGAGCGCCAACCCGGCCTCGAGCCTCTGCACGATGAAGTAGTCGTGCAGCGCTTTCTTGTTCGAGGCAATCAACCGCTCGCCGGTCTGGGGCTTGGTGGCCATGGGGCGGGGATTCTATGCGATGTAGTGGATGCGGGCGCTGTGGCCGGAGGATTGTGCGAGGCGCTGGTCGCGGGTGAGCAGTGGGGCGCCGAGCGCTTCGGCCAGGGCAACGTACGCGGCATCGTATGCGGTGATGTTGTGACGGAGGGACCAGATGCGGTCGACGAGCGGCTGGACCGGATGTCTGAGTACCGGAAGGATCTGGAAAATCTTCACGGCATCGCGAGCGTCCGCATCGCTCATTTTCCTGGCAACCCATCTCCGTCGTAACGCGTGGAGAACTTCTGCGTCGATCGTGACCGGTGCGTGCAGAGTCTGGCCGGTCCGGGAAAGCCGTTCGGCTGCGCCCTGTCCGAAGTCGCCGCCGATCAGTGCATCGACGATGACTGATGCATCAATGATGATCGTCGTCGACATCAGGCAGAGGGCCGCGCAGTTCGCGGATGATGTCCGCGGAGTCCAGAGTCACGTCCAGCGGCGGGATGGCCGTCAGAACCGCAAACAGTTGCACATTCGTCAGCTGGCCCCCTGGCGAAGCATCAGCGATGCGGCCGATGTACTCACGCACACCGAGGCCGGCGGCCGCCGCCCGAGCTTTGATCTCGGCCGCCTGGTCCGGGATGTCGATGGTCGCGACTCGATTCGCCATGGCAATACAGTAAAACCAGATCGCCCGCCTGTCCATTCACGCGATGTACTCCACGTGCACGGTGGGCGGCCGGCGAGCAGGTCGACGATGGCGGAGGCATCAACGACGAGTGATGGCATCGAGGATCTCGTCGATCCGCTCTTCGCGGCCTTCGCGAACGAGATCCGCCGCGGTCAGTTGACCGAGATCGACGGGAGGGATCGCACGAAGCCGCGCGCGCAACGCATCAACCGACGTCTTCCGCGTCAACCCTTCGGCACGGTGGACCAGATACTCCGCAACCGATAATCCCCCGCTGCGAGCTTCTGCCGCGACTGCGTCGTAAACGTCGTCCGGCAAATCGAGCTGTACGGTTTTTGCCATGGCACTACAGTAAAACTAGATCGCCCGTCTGTCCATTCGCGCGAAAAAGACAGTGGATGAACACCCCTGTCATCTGACAGGCTATCTGCTCGTGAGAACTGACACACGCGAGCGCCTGCAGATTGCCGTGCCCTTTCTCGGGGCGGTGCTGTTGTGCGCGATGCTGATGGCGCGGTTCCACGAGCGGCGGGCGCCCTGGTTCGGGCGGCCGGAGACGATCCTCGATCATGTGGGGCCGGAGGAGCACCAGGCGCGGTACACGCTCATTCTGTTGGAGAAGGTACAGCCGCTGCTGCCCAAGGGCGCTTACGTCACGTGCTTCCGGCCGGTCAACGGGAAGCAGCACGATGACAGCGCGAACTACCTGCCGGCGGTGGGGCTGCTGCCGGATCAGATCGTGCTGCCGGCGTTCACGGCGTCGGATGACAGCGAGCCGCCGGTCGACTACGTGGTGGCGGTGGGCGAACCGTTCGTGCATGCGCGCTACACCCGCATCGCCACGTTCCCGGAAGGGGCGCTTTACCGCGCATCGCGATGAGTACGGTGCTCTGGCTGGCGGGTGTCGTGGCAATGACGATGTTCGGCGCGTTCGTGACGCGGCTGGCGTACGTTCGCATGCTGGAACGGCCGGCGCGGGTGGCCATCGCCTTCGCGTGCGGGTTGGTGACGGGCGGGGTGTTGATGGCGCTCGAGTCGCTGGTGCATGTCTCCTGGAGCCGGGCCACGCTGTTCGTGCCGCTGGTGCTGGCGGGCTGTCTGTGGCGGCGCGGAGAGCGGGTGCCGATGCGGGCCTGGACGTGGACGCTGCTGGCCATCGCGGCGGTGCTGACGTGCTACGGGTCGCTCACGGCGCGTCAATCAACGGCGGACCTGCTCTTCTTCTGGGGCCCGAAGGCGGTGCACTTTTACGGGGCGGAGAAGATCGATTTCGAGTTCCTGGCCGCGCCACACTACTTTCTGATGCACAGCGACTATCCGCCGCTGCTGCCGCTGGTCTGCGCGTTCGGGGCGGTGGCGGCGCACGCGGTGTCGTACTGGGGGGCGCTGCTGTTCTCGGCGCTCTGCATCGTGGCGGCGGCGGTGGCCTTCCGCGGCATGGCCCGGCCGTGCCTCGGCGAGATGCGGGCGGCGGCCTTCGCGTCGCTGCTGGCGGCGGCGCTGGCGTACGGGCTGGCCACGTCCAACGCCGCGGGCGGCGCGGACGCGCTGCTCTACTTGCTAGCCATCGTGGCGGTGAGCGCGCTGACGTTCGGCGCCGAGGACCGCGGTGCACACATCGTCGCGGCCATCGCCCTGACGGGCCTGGTACTGGTGAAGGTGGAAGGGCTGCCGTTCGCGCTGGTGATCCTCGCGGCGTACCTCGTGTCGCGCCGTCGCGTCGCGGCCAGCCTGGCCCTGGCCATCGTGCCGCTGCTGGCCATCGGGGCGTGGGTCTTCGCCATCTATCACCGGCACATCGCGGATGCCTACACCATCGGCCGGAAGCCCTTCCATCCGGAGCGGATCGGCGAGGTGATGCGCTGGACGGCCGTACGCGTCAACTACCGCGCGGCGTGGCTGCCGTGGCTCGCCGGAATCGTTCCGTTTGCGTTCGCGCGGAACCCCCGCCGGGCGCTCTTTCCGCTGCTGGTGACGGCCGGTACGATCGCGGCCACGCTCTTCTTTTACCTGCAGGGCGAGGAGTCGCCGAAGTGGTGGATCGACTCGTCGGCGGAGCGCGTTCTGCTCACCTCCGTGGCCCTCCTGATCGTGGCCGCGGCGTCGTCGTCAGGCGGCGAGACGATGTGCTAGAGTCGGGCGTCATGGCGTGGTTCCGGAAGGAAAAGAAACCGAAAGAAGCGGTCGAAAAGCAGGTCGCAATCCCGGAGGGTCTCTGGGTCAAATGCGATGACTGCAAGGAGATCGTCTACCGGAAGGAAGTCGAGCAGAATCTCAACGTCTGCCCCAAGTGCGGCTACCACTTCCGCCTCTCCGCCAGCGAGCGTTTCGAGATCCTCTTCGACGACAACAAATACAAGGAGTTCGCCACCGACATCCGCTCCGGCGATCCCCTCGGCTTCCGCGATATGAAGCGCTATTCCGACCGCCTGCGCGTCTATCAGCAGCGCGTCGGCCCCACGGACGCCGTGCTCTGCGCGGAAGGAAAGCTCGAAGGCATGCCCGTGGTGATCTGCGCCATGGAGTATGCCTTCATGGGCGGGTCCATGGGATCGGTCGTCGGCGAGAAGATCACCACCGCCATCGAGCGCTGCGTGGAGAAGAAGGAGCCGCTGCTGATCGTCTCCTGCTCGGGCGGCGCCCGCATGCAGGAAGGCATCCTCTCGCTGATGCAGATGGCCAAGATCTCCGCCGCGCTGGCGCGCCTCGCCGCGGCCGGTCTGCCGTACATCTCGATCCTCACCGATCCAACCACCGGCGGCGTGACGGCGTCGTACGCGATGCTGGGCGATCTCAACCTGGCTGAGCCGAAGGCACTGATCGCCTTTGCCGGTCCGCGCGTGATCGAGCAGACCATCCGCCAGACCCTGCCGGAAGGCTTCCAGCGCTCCGAGTTCCTGGTGGAGCACGGGATGGTGGACCTGATCACCCCCCGCGCGGAGATGAAGCCGGCCATCGCCCGCTTCCTGCGTATTTTCCGCGGCCAGTAGGATCCGTTGGCGGTTGGCTGTTGACGGTTGGCGGTTAGGGAAAACGACCGATGTTCAGCTCTGCTTCTGCTTCTCCCGCCAACCGCCCACCGCCAACCGTCAACTTGCTCTGGCTGGACAGCCTTCAGGGTAGCGGCATCCGTCCCGGGCTCGGGCGCATGCGGGCGCTGCTCCGCCAGCTCGGTCGCCCGCAGCATGCCTGCCCTTCGGTGATCGTGGCGGGGACGAACGGCAAGGGCTCGACGTCGGCGACGCTCACGGCAATCCTGCACGCGGCTGGCTATCGCACGGGGCTCTACACCTCGCCGCATCTGGTGGACATCCGCGAGCGGTGGCGCATCGCGGAGGAGCCGATCGCGCCGGAGTTGCTGGAGGAATCGATCGATGCGCTGCGCGCCGGCGCCGATGCGGCCGGAATCACGCCGACGTATTTCGAAGCGCTGACGATCCTGGCGTTTATCGCCTTCCATCACGCCGCGTGCGAGGTGGTGGTGCTGGAGGTGGGCATGGGGGGACGGCTGGACGCGACGAACGTGGTCCGTCCCGTTGCGTCGTTGATCACGCCGATCGGTTTCGATCACATGGAGTTCCTCGGCAAGACCATCCGCAAGATCGCGGCGGAGAAGGCGGGCGTGATCCATCGTGGCGCGATCGTGCTGACGAACAACCGCGAGCCGGCGGTGCTCGATGTGCTGCGCCGCCGTGCGGCGAAGTTCGGCAACGAGTTTCACGTGAGCTCTCCGGACGAACGCGCCAGCGAGACGCCGCTCACGGGCGCGTTTCAGCTCGATAACGTGAGCTTGGCGATTGGGGCCGCGGAGGCGCTGGCGCCGCGCTTTCCGCGTATCACCGCCGAAGCCATCCGCCGCGGCGTAGCCGCCACGAAATGGCGCGGCCGGCTGGAGCGCTTCGAGCACGGCGCGACGCGGATCTGGATCGACGGGTGCCACAACGCGCATGCCGTTCGTGCCGTGCGGCCGTTCATCGAGACGGAGATCGACGGCCCTCGCCTGCTCGTCTTCGGGGTCATGGGCGACAAGGACGTGGACGAGATGACGAACGAGCTTTTTCCGCTCTTTGACCGGATCATCACGTGCGAGCCGTATCCACCGCGATCGGCCGATGCGGAGACGCTCGCCGAGAAAGCACGAGCGAGGGGCATCGAGGTGGTGGCGGAGAAGGATCCACGCTCGGCGCTGGCTCGTGCGGTGGGGTCAGGCCAGCGATCGATCTTCGTCGGCGGCTCGCTGTACCTCGCCGGGACGGCCATCGAGTATTTCGATGCGCTTCGGGAGCAGCAGTAGCGCGAGTAACAGGATCGATGCGATCCACGCCGCGGCCACGGCGGCGCGATGGCGTCCGAAGGTCAGCACGAGCGTGCCGCTGTGCGGGATCAGTACGCCGAGGCGATCGACGTTGACCGGCATCGTCCGCAGCTCCGTGCCGTCCAGACGGGCTACCCATGCTGAAAAGTACGACTGGTTCACGAGCAGCAGCGCCTGACCACGCGTCTCCACTTCCAGCTCGATGCGCTGGCCATGCTCCGTATAGCGGACGATGCGCGCGGGGGCGGAGGCGAACGGCATCGGCGCCACGTCCGCGCCGCGCTCGAAGAGGGCCACCGCTTCGTTGACGTTTCGCGCACCGGCCGTCCGCGGGAGGAAGACGGCCGGTAAGGCGAGAGCGACATCGAGGTAGCGCCGCTGACCGGAGCGGAAGCGCTCCTCGGCGATGCGGGAGAGCAGCGAGTGCATACGGTCGGGCGAGCGGTTCAGCGCGTAGCGCACGCCGGCCACGGCACCAAAGAGCGGCTCGAGATGTTGCGCGCGCAGGCGGTACTCGGCACGTGCGGGCAGCGCACCGGCGGCGATCGTGCTGGCGACGTATGTCCGCCGCGGTGTGCCGCGCGCGACGTCGTACGGGGCGAAGCGATCGACCGGCAGTGCGCACACGGTCGTGTACACGAGCGGAAGAAGTGTGATGGCGGCCCAGATCGCCTTCTGCCGCGTGCGGGCATAGAACTGCGCGATCAAGACGCAGAGCGCCACGACCAGCGGCAGGGCGAACTTCTCGGGGAACCGCATGATGCGCAGGGTGTCGACGTGCTCCACGACCGCCGCCACGAGCGGGTTGTAGCGCCCGAGGGCCAGGAAGAGCATCACCGCGGCCACGGCGGTGTAGCGCGAGCGGCGCCAGAGCGCCGGCAACGCGATCACGCCGAGGAACAGCGTGGAGAAGAGCTTCTCCCGCAGACCTCCGGCATCGTTGAGGAAGCCGGTGAATGGCCAGACGAAGATCTCGGCAATGCGCGTGGGGGTGAGTGAGGTGTTCAGCACCGTTCGCGCGGAGATCCCGGCGGAGCGCTCCACCTCCGTGGCGATGTCGAGGTAGGCCACCAACTGCGGCGACGCGATCACCACCGCCACCGCCAGCGCGATTACGTACGCCCGGAAGGGCATACGCCGAAAGCCCACGATCGCTACAGACCCTACGGCGCCGAGGAGCATCACCGGCTCGGCGGCCAGCAGCATCAGACCGAAGGCCAGACCGAGCAGGCGCGCGGAGCGGCGTTCCACCGCGCACAGCGCGAGCGGGATCATCGCCGCGTAGACCACCAGGTTGTAGAACGCCGTCGACGAGATCACCACGCCTGAGAGCAGGTACACCGTCGCGGCGAACGCCGATTTCGTCAGCGCGCGCATGGCCGCCCAGGCGATGGCCAGATGCAGCAGAAAGTGCAGATTGAACGCGGCGTGCGCCGGTAGCAGCAGATAGAGAACGTTGTCCGGATAGAACGTCAGCGCGTTCGGATTCCCGGCCAGCGGCTGCCCCCCGCCATCGTGAAAGTTCCACCACGGGATCTCGAACGCCCGGAACGCTTGGGCGGAGAGCACCTTCAGCGGGTAATGCGTGGCGAAGTTGTCGCGGAAGAAGAAGAACAGGAAGAAGCTTGCCCCGAACGCCGCGAGAGCGGCCACGATCCACCACAGGCGCTTCATCACGGGCTGGAGTGTATGCGCTCGCGAGCGTGGCGGACGTCACGCGTTCATCATCGCGAGACGATGTCGAAGGTGTTCTGTCCGTCATGAAGGAGCACGTCACCGACGAAGTAGCCGGGGCCGGTGCGGCCCAGCTGAAGCCAGACCCGGTATTGCCCGGAGTGGAGCCGGCCGATCGAGTATCTCCCGTGATCGTCGGTCGTGCCGTCGGCGGCGACGGTTCCGTCCGTGGCGACGAGGCCGATGCCGACGCCACCCCAGACGTTTCCATAAGGGTCGGTGACGACACCGGACAGAGTGGTCGTGCGTCCGCCCAGCGGGTCGGTTGGGGAACCATCACAGGCGACGAGAGCGAGCAGGAAAACGACGAGGAGGGGGGCACGTTTCACAGAGATCCATACGGCCGGACCTGGATATGCGTCCACGACACCGCCCGGAGCGCGACGGACTACGCGAAGCGTTTGGAGTGCGGCGCTTTCCCGCCGCTCTTGTACAGCCACAGGCACTGTCGGCGACTTACACGCGTCCCTGATGTCGAGCGA
>JAXDJK010000745.1:0-7923 GCA_034665665.1 Acidobacteriota bacterium | reverse complement strand
CCGCATTTCGCGGTGCAGGTTGGAGGTCAGTACGACTGCCGGGAGGAACTCGAAGCGGGGATCGGCGCGGAGGAGCTTGAGCGTTGCGATCCCGTCCTGCTCCGGCATGATCAGGTCGAGCACGATCACGTCCACAATCTCGCGATCGAGGACTTCCATGGCCACGGCGCCATTCTCGGCCGTCAGCGCGTCCATGCCGGCCTCGGTGAGCGTCTGCACCAGGAGGTCGCGGTTCATGCGGTTGTTGTCGATGCAGAGGACGCGCGCCTTGAGGGCGGGGCGCGGGCGCATGTGCTTGGAAATGGCGGGCGTGGGCGACTCCTCGCCGAGGGACGTGGCGAACAGGCGCACCAGCTCGGTGTCGTATTTGCCGCTGTCAGCTTCCGCGGTCAGGCGGACCAGCGCGTCGGTCTCGGTGAGCTGCAGCTCGTGGTGGATCTCGTCGAAACGGTTGGCGATGCTGACGATCTGCGCTTCGAGCGGGATCTCGTCGCCGCGGAGGCCGTCCGGGAACCCGGTGCCGTCGTAGTGCTCGTGGTGCGAGCGGACGATGGGGACGAACTGCCGGAAGGTGCGCAGCGGCTCGAGGATCGACGCGCCCATGCGTGTGTGCTGGGCGAACTGCTCGCGCTCCTCGTCGGTCAGATCGGCCTTCAGCAGGAGATGATCGGGGACGCCGATCATGCCGAGGTCGTGCAGCATCGCGCCCTTGATCACGGTCTCGCGCTCGTCGGCGGACATGCCGAGCTTGTCGCACAGATGCGCTGAATAGGAGGCCACGCGGTGCACGTGACCGGCGGCGCGCGGGGCCTTCGATTCGAGCGCCGTGGTCAGGGTCATGATGATGTTCTCGCTGGAGTCGAGCTCCTTGCGGAGGTTGCGGATCTTGATCAGCGACTTGATGCGGGCCCGCAGTTCCTCGCGATTGATGGGCTTGTTGAGGAAGTCGTCGGCGCCGGCGTCGAGCGCGCGGATCTTGTCCTCGGTGCCGGTGAGGGCGGTGAGCATGAGGATGGGGATGATCCGGCCGCCGGGGGAGGACTTGATGTTATGGCAGGCCTCGTAGCCGTCCATGATCGGCATCATCACGTCGAGGACGATGATGGCGGGGTTGTGCTGCGGCCAGAGCTCGCAGGCCTCGCGGCCGTCGCGGGCCAGGACCACGTCATAACCCCAGCTCCAGAGGTACTCCTCGAGGAGTTGCAGGTTCTGCTCGTTATCGTCAACCGCCAAAACGACGTCACGCTCGTTCGGCGACGACTGCACGGCTGCGGATGACATGGACCGGACCTTTTCGCTGAGTGGCGGATTATAGCGCGCCGAAATCGATCGGTTGCTGCTCGGGTGGATAAATGACGCGTCCGGCAACGATGCGGGCCATTTTGCTTAGCGCGTGCGGCTGCGGCGGGGCGGGGCCGACGATGTGGAGCACGGTCACGCCGCGCCCGACGAGCTCGTCCGCGAGGAGGTTGCGATGGCAGCGCCAGGGCACGGCCTCGGCGCACATGACCGCCGTGGGAAGGTCGCTGGCCAGGAGGCGGTCGACGGCGGCGTGGAAGGCGGGCGAGCCCATGTGATCGGCATAGCCGCGGAACTGGTCGTTGTTCCAGGCGCCGTTCGGGGAGTTGGCCACGGGGCTGCGGCGCCCGCCGAGGTCTTCGAAGTGGTGATACTCGATCCCGGAGGCGGGGAGGGAGAGGGCCAGGGATTCTCCGGAGAAATGGGGATATCGCCGGGAGCCCGGATAGCGGCGGATGTCGGCCAGCCGGCGCACCCCGTTCATCTGTAACAGGCCAACGAATTCCTCGAGGGCGCGGGTGCTGTGACCGATGGTGTAGATTGAATTAAGTTGCATGGCGATCTGTTGCGCCCTTTGGTTACCAATGGCCTACTACTCCGACCACGCCCAGCAGCTCAAGCGCGACCTGGCCCGGGAGATTCCGGCTGAGGCGCTGCGCGAGCTGCACCAGAAGCGGCCGCTGCTGCATGGCGCGGTTGCGTTCGCGAACGTGGCCGTGCTGGTCGCGGCGGCGGCGGCGATCGTCCATTTCGATCGATGGTACCTGTGGCTACCGTTCGCGGTGATCGCCGGGTTTGCTGTCTTCGATTTCACGGTGCTGCTGCACGAGGTGGTGCATCGCGCGGTGCTGCCGGTGGCGAGCGAGCGCGGCTATCGGATTCTCGGGCTGCTCTACGCGATGCCCAGCGGCATCTCGGCCTCGCAGTTCACCCGCTGGCACCTCGATCACCACGCCGGCCTCGGCTCGTACGAGGAAGATCCGAAGCGGCATTACCTCTCGCCGAAGCGGAACGCGCGCTGGTTCAAGCTGCTGTACTTCACGCCGGCGCTCTTCCCGATCTACTTCCGCGCCGCGGCGCGTGAGACGGCGGCGTACGAGCCGGAGCTGCGGAAGCGCATCGCCCGCGAGCGACTGGCCACGGTGGTGTTCCAGCTCGGCATCCTGGCGGCGATCGCCTGGATCGGCGGCTGGGCCATCGCCTGGAAGCTGTACATCGTGCCGATCTTCCTGGTCTTCCCCGTGGCCTTCGCCCTGAATCGCCTCGGGCAGCACTACGACATCGATCCGAACGATCCGGCCAAGTGGTCGACCCTGATCCGCGGCTCGTGGTTCTGGAACGCCGTGTTCCTCTACTCGAACTTCCACCTCGAGCACCACTACTTCCCCGGCGTGCCGTTCTACAACCTCCCGCGCCTGCAGAAGCTGCTCATGCCGTTCTACGAGAAGCGCGGCATCGTGGCGCGGACGTACGGCGAGCTGGTGTGGCGCTACCTGATCCTGAACCGCAAGCCCCACACGAACTGGGAGCCGGCGGCGACGGGTAGCGTGGTCGTGGCGGCGGAGTAAGCGCGCGGTCTCGCCTCAAACGGGCAAGTAATACGCGAAGCGTTTGGAGTGCGGCGCTTTCCCGCCGCTCTTATACAGCCACGTGCGCTGCCTGTGGCTGTACAAGAGCGGGAAAGCGCCGCACTCCAAACGCTTCGCGTAGATCGCCGCGATTTCGGTCGGAAAGGCGGTCTCAGTCGCGCAGCCGGATTCGGCCTACGTCGACGATCACGAGTTTGCCGGCGATCGGACCGAGTGAGGGCAACGCGTCGAGAAACTCGCGGGTAAGGCGCTCGATGAACGACCGGCCGGCGTTGCGAGGGAGAGTGAGCACGACGATGCCGGCGAACTCTCGAGGGGTGTACTCGCGAATGTCCGAGAAGTCGAAATCGCCGGTGAACAGACACCGACCGTCCCTTCGGGCATGCGCGGCGATCGTCGCATCTGCAGCGGCGCCGAGGTGGACTTGATCGACGTGAATCGCCTCATGGCCACGAGCAGCGAAGAGCGTCCGAAGGCTTGCCGGAAGATCGGCGTCGATCAGGAACCTCACGCGTGCTGCGTCGCCACGGCTTTTTCCTGCGCTTGCTCCACGAGCTCGGCCGCGTAGTCGAGGACCGCGACGATGTCATCGACGCTGACGCCATACTCCGCCGCCGTGTCTGCCTGCGTCATGCCCTCGGCCAGGCAGCCCAGGATGCGCACCACGGGGACACGTGTCCCACGAATGACGGGACGGCCGTGGTGAATCTGCGGGTTGACCTCGATGCGGGCGTTCATGTCGGCATTATCGCAAAAGAAAAAGGCGGCGGGATTGCTCCCGCCGCCTGTGAACCCGTCGTAGCTACCCGTTTACGCCAGATCCTGCAGCGCCTGCTCCATCCGGCGGATGCCTTCGGCGGCTTCGTCCATGGAGAGGTTGAGGGCGGGGCGGAAGCGGGCGGATTGGGGGCCGGAGGCGAGGACCATCACGTCGTGGGCCATGAACTTCTCGAGGGCTTGGTCGCGGAGCTGGCCGCTGGGGAGGTCGAAGGCGGTCATGAGGCCGCGGCCGCGGACGTTGCTGACCAGGTTGGGGAACTCCTGCTGGAAGCGCTCCAGCTCGCCGAGGAAGTAGGCGCCGACTTTGGCGGCATTCTCGACCAGGCGGTCGTCGTCGATGATCTCGAAGTAGCGCTGGGCGCGGACCATGTCGGTCAGGTTGCCGCCCCAGGTGGAGTTGATGCGCGAGGAGACGGTGAAGACGTTCTCGGCCAGCTCCATGATCCGATCGTTCGAGGCGAAGCCGCAGACCTGGGTCTTTTTGCCGAAGCAGAAGAGATCCGGCTCGACGCCGTAATGCTGGAACGACCACATCTTGCCGGTGATGCCGACGCCGGACTGCACCTCATCGAAGATGAGGAGCATGTCGTTCTCATCGCAGAGCTGGCGGATGGCGCGGAAGAACTCGGGACGGAAGTGGTTGTCGCCTCCCTCACCCTGGATCGGCTCCATGATGAAGGCGGCGATCTCGTCTTTTCTCTCCGCGAGGAACTGCTTGGCCTGGTCGAGGGCGATCTGCTCGCGGCGCTCGGTGTCGGCCAGGATCTCGGCCGTCAGCGGGAAGCGGAGCTTCGGATTCTCGACGCGGGGCCAGTCGAACTTCGGGAAGTACTGGGTCTTGCGCGGGTCGGCGGTGTTGGTCAGCGAGAGCGTGTAGCCGCTGCGGCCGTGGAAGCATTCGCGCAGATGCATGATCTGCGTGCCCTTCTCGCCGGTCACGCCGTTCTTGATGTTCTTGCGGATCTTCCAGTCCATGGCGCTCTTGAGGGCGTTCTCGATGCCCAGCGAACCGCCTTCGATGAAGAACATGTGCTTGTTGAGCGACGGCGGCACGGCCAGGCGGGCGAACGTGTCGACGAACTCGGCCATGTAGGTCGTGTAGATGTCGGAGTTGGCCGGCTTGTTGATCGCCACGTCGGCGATGCGCTCCCGGAACTCGGGGGTGTTCATCTTGGGGTGGTTGTAACCGATCGGGACGGAGGCGAAGTTGGTGAAGAAATCGAGGACGTTGCGTCCCTTGCGTGAGTCGAAGACCCACGAGCCCTTGGACTTCTTGAGGTCCATGACGATGTCGTAGCCGTCGGCCAGCATGTGCCGCGACAGGACGTTATGGACCTCGGCCGGCTGTACGTGAATCCGGCGGTCCGTGATGACTGAAAGGGACATGAAATGACTCCTGGGCCGCGTGAGGTTGACACCCGTCAGGCGACGTTGTCTGATTGCGAGCCGCTGCATCTTATCGCAAGCACTCTCACCGCCTCAAAGGAGCCCCCATCCATGAAAGAAATCGTCATTCTCGGCGGTGCGCGCACCCCGATTGGTTCGTTCCAGGGAACGCTTTCCTCTCTGCCGGCCCCGCGCCTCGGCGCCATTGCCATCAAGTGCGCGCTGGAGAACTCCGGCGTCTCCGCCGACCAGGTCCAGCAGGTGATCATGGGCAATGTGCTGCAGGCGGGCGTGGGCCAGGCCCCGGCCCGGCAGGCCGGTATCTACGCGGGAGTGCCGGTGAGCGCGGGCGCGGTCACGATCAACAAGGTCTGCGGCTCGGGCATGAAGGCGCTGATGTACGCGGCGAACGACATCCGCTGCGGTGAGTACGATCTGGCGGTGGCGGGCGGCATGGAGTCGATGTCGAACGCGCCGTACATCCTCCAGCAGGCCCGCAGCGGCTATCGCATGGGCAACGGGAAGCTGATCGACGTGATGATCCACGACGGCTTGTGGGATCCGTACGGCGACAAGCACATGGGCAGCTGCGCGGAGACGTGCGTGACGAAGTACGAGTTCACGCGCCAGCAGCAGGATGACTTCTCCCGTGAGTCGTACCGCCGCGCGCAGGACGCCACGAAGTCGGGCCGCTTCCGGAAGGAGATCGCGGTAGTCGAGTTCGAGGGCAAGAAGGGCAAGTCGGTGATCGTCGATGACGAGGAGCCGTTCAACGCCCCGCTCGACAAGATGGGCACCCTCAAGCCGGCCTTCGCCAAGGACGGCTCGGTGACGGCGGCGAACGCCTCGAAGATCAACGACGGCGCGGCCGCGCTGATCGTGACTTCGGCCGATTACGCGCAGGCCAACGGGCTGAAGCCGATCGCCCGGATCATCGCCCAGTCCACGGCCGCGCACGAGCCGGAGTGGTTCACGACCGCACCCGGCAAGGCCATCGAGATCGTGCTCAAGCGCGCCAACCTGACCGTGGAGGACATCGATCTCTTCGAGATCAATGAGGCTTTCGCCGCCGTAGCGCTGGCGGCGATGAAGGACGTGAACATCCCCCACGACAAGCTGAACGTGAACGGCGGCGCGGTGGCCCTCGGGCATCCGATCGGCGCCAGCGGCGCGCGCATCGTGGTCACGCTGATCCACGCGCTGCAGGAGCGCGGCCTCAAGCGCGGCATGGCCGCGATCTGCATCGGCGGCGGCGAAGCGGCGGCCATCATCGTCGAGACGATGTAGGGCTCAGGCCAGCAGCTCCGCGAGACCGGCCAGGTCGCGCACTTCATACGTCGGCGCTCCCCCAGGGAGCGCCGATTCTGCGTTCCGGTTCACCCACACGTTCGGGACGCCCATGGCATTCGTGGGAACGATGTCGTGGAAGTTGCTCTGGGCCGCGTGAATCCAGCGCTGGTCGCCGATCCATTGTTTTGCGGCCAGAAAGTGGGGCGGCGCGGGTTTGTATGACTTGACCTGCTGGGCGGTGACGATGAGGTCGAAAACGACGGTGAAGTGCCGGCGGGTGCCGGCCAGGAGGTCGTCGTCGGTATTCGACAGGATGCCGAGGCGATAGCCGGCATCGCGCAGGCGCTCGAGGGCGGCGTTCGTGTCGGGGAAGGTTTGCCAGGACGGGAGCGAGTTGGCGAGGAAGGATGCCCGTCCGAACGCCAGCGGCCAGCCGAGGGCGTTGGCCACGCGCATGGCCGTCTCGGTGAGCACGTCGCGGTAGAGACGATAGCGCTCGTGCTCCACGAGCGGCTCGAGCCGGCTGTACTCGCGCAGGACGTCCTCCGCGTGCAGGGTGATGCCGTCCTCACGCGCGGCACGGAGGAAGGCGCCGGCGATGCCGCTGCGCCAATCGATCAACGTGCCGTAACAATCGAAGGTGACGATGTCGGATTTGCGCTCCACGAAGCCTCCGCGTGAGCCATATCACACAATCCCGGCGAGGGCGGAGCTATATCCCGAATTGCGGCCCGCGTCCAGGATCGCTAAGCTTTCAGCAGCGGCACCCATCATGCTCGATTCCACCATCACACGCAGCCTGCGGACGGCCGAGCGCTTTCTGCTCGCGCCCCCCATCGCCGGGACGTTCGACGGCGCGCCGGTCTCCGTCTGCGACATCTCCGCGAAAGGCGCGCGGTTCAAGCACCACAAGCCGGTGGAGCATGGCTCCAAAGCGGTCCTGCAGATGACCGTGGATGGGCTGCCAAAGCCGGTGGTGCTGGAAGCGGCCATCGTCTGGACGGAACCGGATGCAATGGTGCCGGGCCGATTCGTCTCGGGTGTGCGGACCTACGGGCCGGCCGATGTCGTGCAGTCGCTGATTGCGCAGCTGCAGATGACGCGTCGTTCCAACCGGATCGAGGAACTGCGCTCGACCGATCGCTTCCACGTGCTGCCGTCGATGGAAGCGGCCTTCGACGGCCGCGCGGTGCGGGTGGAGAATCTCTCGGCCCGCGGGGCCCGGATCGAGAGCCCGCTGCAACTGACGAATGGAAAGAGCGGCCTGCTGCGCTTCGCCATCCCGGCGACGGAAACGGAGGTGGTCGTGGCCGGCCACATCGTCTGGACGGCGGTCAAGGCAATCACGGGCAAGGCGACGCGTTCCTGGCGCGGCGGCCTCTATATCAACGAGAAGCCCGAGCAGATGCGCCTCGCGATCGGGCAGCTCTGCGAGCTCGGACGCGCATCGCTGGATACGCAGTCGCTCGGGCTCAAGCTGAAGATCCTCCGCGCCCGTGCACGCCAGCTCGCGCCGTCGTACGTCGGCGCCGGGGAAGCAGCGGGGATCCCGCCGGAGCAGTACCTGTTGATTCAGGGC
>JAXDJK010000744.1:0-10469 GCA_034665665.1 Acidobacteriota bacterium | reverse complement strand
CCGGCACGCTTTTGGTCGGACTTCCACCGTTTGTAGAATTATTTGCCGTTCGCGATAGTCTTGTCGGTTGATGGCAGCGACCAAAGGCCGCGGGGCGACCTTCAATCCGCAGAACCGGTTCGAGACGCTCGCGTACGTCGTCGATGACGACGCGCACGTCGAGGTGGATGCCCCCGGTCCGCGCACGGTCTACCTCCGCGATCCTTCCCGCTCCATCATCACCACCAACGACAGCCCGGACATTGGCTTCGACGCCAGCATCAATCCGTACCGCGGCTGCGAGCATGGCTGCATCTACTGTTACGCGCGCCCCACGCACGAGTACCTCGGCTTCTCCGCCGGCCTCGATTTCGAGAGCCGCATCCTCGTGAAGGAGGACGCGCCCACGCTCCTGCGCCAGGAGCTGAACGCGAAGAGCTGGGAGCCGAAGGTGATCGCCATGAGCGGCGTGACCGATCCGTACCAGCCGGTGGAGCGGCGGCTCGGCATCACCCGCGGCTGCCTGGAGGTGCTGGCGGACTTCCGCAATCCCGTCGGCGTGATCACGAAGAACCATCTGGTGACCCGCGACGCCGATGTCCTCGGCGAGCTGGCCCGCTACGACGGAGCCAAGGTCTTCCTCTCCATCACCACGCTCGATGCGGAGCTGGCCCGGACCATGGAGCCCCGCACCTCGTCGCCCGAGCTGCGCCTGGAAGCGCTGTCGACCCTCTCGGCGGCCGGGGTGCCGGTCGGCGTGATGGTGGCGCCGATCATCCCCGGCCTCACGGACCACGAGATGCCGGCCATCCTGGCCGCGGCGAAGAAGGCCGGTGCGAAGTGGGCCGGCTTCGTGGTCCTGCGCCTGCCCTGGGCCGTCGCGCCGCTGATGGAAGCCTGGCTCGAGGAGCACTTCCCTGACCGCAAGGACAAAGTCCTGAACCGCGTCCGCTCCCTCCGCGGCGGAAAGCTCTACGACGCCAAGTGGGGCGTCCGCGGCCGCGGCGAAGGCATCTTCGCCGAGCAGATCCAGGCCCTCTTCGACGTAGCCTGCCGGAAGCACGGCCTCAACGAAGATCCCTACGAGCTCTCCACCGCCCACTTCCGCCGCCGCACCGCCCAGGCCACGCTGTTTTAGGCCGCGGGTGCGCTCTTTGCGAGTGCCGCGGTCATGCATACGATTTTCGAGAGCAAGCGCATCGTCGTTCGCGACCGGGATGGGTGGGAGTTCGTCGAGCGCACCAGTGCGAAGACGGCCGTGGCCGTGCTGGCGCTGACGGAGGACGGGCGGCTGATCCTGACCGAACAGTTCCGCAAACCGGTGAACGCATCCGTGATCGATCTCCCGGCGGGGCTGGTCGGCGACGCCGAGGGCGTGCCGGATCCGGCAGTGACCGCGAAGAAGGAGCTCGAGGAGGAGACCGGCTACTCCTGCCGCTCCGTGGAGCTGCTGGCCAAGGGGCCGAGCTCGCCCGGCATCACCTCGGAACTGGTCAGCATCTACCGAGCCCACGACGTCCGCCACGTCGGTGAAGGCGGCGGCGTGGGAGGGGAGGACATCACCGTGCATACGGTCCGTCTCGACGAGCTGCGGGAGTTCCTCGAACGGCAGCAAAAGCACGGCACCATGATCGATCTGAAGGTCTGGAGCGCTCTCTACTTCGTAACGAAGTAGCAATATCCGGACGGGGTGGCCGCGTTAGGCTGACTCACCCCGATGCGCCAGCTGGTTCTCGCGTCCGTCCTTCTCCTGTCCGCACTCCTGCAAGCGGAGGAGCGGGTCCGTGTCATCGTTGCCGTCGGCCTGCCGGAAGTGTCGGCCGCGGGTACGCATTCAACCGCGGCCATCCGCGAGGGCGTGATCGCCTCGGTGGCCGCGAAGCGAATCGAGCGCTGGGGGAAGACCCCGGTCTTCGTCGCGGAGGTCACGCCGGCGGAGTTGGAGCGGCTGAAAGCCGATCCGCGCGTGAAGGCGGTCGAGCCCGATACCGGCGGCGGCGGCGCGCTTCGCCAGAGTATCCCCCTGATCGGTGCCGACGTGGCCCGGGCGCAGGGTTACGACGGCCGCGGCATCGTGGTGGGCATCCTCGACACCGGCATCGACCGCGAGCATCCGGCGTTCGGCGGACGGATCATCGGCGAGCAGTGCTTCTGCCGCAATTTCGACGGCACGGGCTGCTGTCCGAACGGCGAGACCGAGCAGTCGGGCCAGGGCTCCGCGCAGGACGAGCACGGGCACGGCAGCCATGTGGCCGGCATCGTGGCGAGCAGCGGCGAGACCGCGCCGGCCGGTGTCGCGCCGGAGGCGCAGCTGGTGGTGGTGCGGGTGATGGACCGGTCCAATCACTTCGACAGCCTCACCCAGATCTACCGCGGCTTGTCGTGGATCCTGGAGAGCCGTCCTGACGTGCGGGTGATCAACATGAGCCTCGGTACGGCCGCTCGCTACACGGCGGCGGAATGCAGCGGTGCCGCCGCGGCACGCGGCCTCGATCCGATCGTGGCCGAGCTGCGTCGCCGCGGTGTTTTGATCACCGCCTCCAGCGGCAACGAAGGCACCATCAACGGCCTGACCCTGCCGGCCTGCATGCAGGATGTCCTGGCGGTCGGTGCCACGTACGACACGGTCGGTACGTTCGGTTCGTCCCTCTGTTCGGAGCAGGTGGTCACCGCCGATCAGGTCGCGTGCTTCACGAACAGCAGCGAGTCGCTCGACCTGCTCGCCCCCGGCGCCCGCATCACCTCCGTGGCCCTCGGCGGCGGCGAGACGACGTTCGTCGGCACCTCCATGGCCGCCCCCCACGTCGCCGGCACGATCGCCCTGATCCTCCAGGCCAATCCCTTCCTGAAAGCCGACCAGATCGAGCAGATCCTCAAGCTCACCGGCCACCCCGTCATCGACAGCCGCAACGCCCTGAAGTTCCCCCGCATCGACGCCGCCGCAGCCGTGGCCGTGGCGCCACCGCCGCCCACCGGCATCCCGCCGCGGCGGCGCAGCATTGGGCATTGAACAGGTCTCAAAGCAGGTCTCAGGTCTTGGGTCTCAGGTCTCAGGAAAGGCGGCCGGTAGCACCGGCGAGCTGCCTTCCACCGCCTCTCCTGAGACCTGCCACCTGAGACCTGAGACCTGCCTCTCCGCCTCTCACATCCACCCGCTGCGCGGCTTGCCCTCGCCATCGTAGAAGCGGATGCGCAGGCGCTCCTTGGAGATCTCCAGGACGGCGAAGCCGATGCGTTCCCAGCGGATCTCGGGGGGGAAGATGGTGTTCAGGCGGAGCTTGATGGGGGGGATGGGGTCAGACCCCGCGCCGCTGATGAGGTAGAGCGGATTGCTGCGGACGAGCTCCAGGTGGTGATCGTGGCCGCAGATGTAGAGCGCTACGCCGCTGGCGCGGAGGGTGGGCAGGAGGCGGCGCATGTTCTGGACGTCCTGCTGCGGGAAGTAGCCGTGCCAGCCGGAGGAGAGGATCGGGTGATGGCCCACCACGATCCGGCGGCGGCCCTGCGGCGATTTCGCGAAGGCCGCCTTCACCGCCTCGTCCGCGCCGACGACACCGTAGACATACGGCGTCGTATCCAGCATCACGAAATCGGCGAGAGGGGAGCGGATCACGTACTGCTTCCCCGGGAGGTGCCAGTTCGCCACCACCCCATTCGCCCGCAGCTGCGCGCCCGGCCCGGGACCGCAGTGATCGTGATTCCCGAGCACCGGATAGAGCGGCAGCCCGAGCTTCGTGAGCGGCCGGACCAGCTTCCACGATTCCGAGTCCACCTCGCGCGGACCGCACGGGTAGAAGTTGTCGCCCGTCAGGATCACCGCGTCCAGCGGCGACTCGGCGTGGACCCGGGCGATCCCCTTCGCCACATCTTCCGAGCCGTCCCCCGTATCGCCTGCCACCGCGATCCGCAGCACCTGCCCGCGCATCGGCAGCGTCAGCTCCGGCAGATCGGCTGCCCAGCCCGACGCCGCAAGCGCTAGAATCGCCGCCGCAACTATGCCTCTCGTACGCATCACACTTCGCAAAGGAATGGCCCCCGCGCTTCTACACGACGCCGGCCAAGCCGTCCACCAGGCGCTCGTCGCCACCGCCAACGTTCCCGCCGACGATCTCTTCCAGATCATCGAAGAAGTCGATCCCCATCAGCTGATCGCGCACGCCACCTACGGCGGCGTCGAGCGGACCGACGGGCTCATCGTCGTCCAGATCACCCTCAATGCCGGGCGGACCGTGGAGGTCAAGAAAGCCCTCTACGCCGCCATTGCCGACGGCCTCGGCCGTGCCGCCGGCGTCCGTCCCGACGACGTCCTGATCAATCTCGTTGAGGTGACGAAGGAGAACTGGTCGTTCGGGAAGGGCATCGCCACCTACGCCTGAGGGCGCTTCCTCCGGCCTGCCGTGTAGAATGCGCCGCTGTTCCCTGCTGTTCCGGCATCCCGCGTGACCTCTGTCCGGCTCGCGCGTCTCACATTCAAATCCGTCTCTCAACGGGGTTTCATGACTCGACTACGTATCATGCTGCTTGTTGTCGCACTCTTCGCCGGAAGTGCGCGGACCCAGGCGCAGACCACTACTGAACAGCAAAAGCCTCGACCCGGAACCATCCTCGAGTCGACGCCCAACACCGGCCGCATCACCGAGGCTCCGGCACCGCCGCGTGCGTCGACGCAACCGCTCTCCGGGCAAACGGTCGAGCGGTTCGAGGTCGTCGGCAACATTTCGGTCGCCAGCGACACCATCCGCGTCTACCTCGGCGTTGAGCCCGGACAGCCCTATAACCCCGAAGCCATCCAGCGCAACTTCCTCAACCTCTGGCAGACCGGCCTCTTCGACGACGTCCGCATCGAGTCCGACAAGGGCGACACCGGCGTCGTGGTGCGCGTCATCGTCAAAGAGCGCCCGCGCATCGGATCGGTCGAGTTCCGCGGCAACAAAGAGCTCACCACCGCCAAGATCAACGAAGCCCTCGAGCGCGACAAGATCGACCTCCACGTCGGCTCCACCATCGAGCAGACCCTCATCCGCCGGGCTGGTGAAGCCATCCGCCGCGCCTACACCGAGGGCGGCTTCGAAGGCGTCACCCTCGATACGTTGACCGAGGACCTGACCGAGCCGGGCGAGAAGAAGGTCGTCTTCGTCATCAACGAAGGCATCAAGGCCAAGGTCGCCTCCATCGACTTCATCGGCAACCAGCGCTTCTCGGACCGCAAGCTCCGCAGCGTGATGAAGGAAGTGAAGAGTCACAACATCATCACCTGGATCCGCAAGAAGAACCTCTACATCCCGTCCAAGCTCGACGAGGACATGGAGCGCGTCAAGAACTTCTACCAGGACTACGGCTACCAGGACGTCGCGTTCGGCGATCCGCAGGTCAAGACCGTCGGCAAGCGCGTGCGCATCAGCATCCCCGTCAAAGAAGGGGAAGTGCACACCTTCGGCGACGTCACGGTCGAGGGCAACACCGTCTTCACCGCCGAGCAGATCATCGGCGACTGGCCGCTCAAGAAGGGCCAGACCCTGGCCCGCAAGCCGATCACCACCCGCACCGACGCCTTCGGCGAAGCCTACCGCTCGCGCGGCTACATCTACGCGTACGTCGATCCGGAATACGTCAAGCGCGAGAACAACGTCGTCGACGTGAAGGTACGGGTCTTCGAGGGCGAGCAGTTCCGCCTCGGCCGTCTCGAGTTCTCCGGCAACAACACCACCAAAGACAAGGTTCTCCGCCGCGAGATCTTCCTCGAGGAAGGTCAGATCATGGACATGGAGAACTTCAAGTCCTCGCTCTACAAGCTCGGACAGCTCGGCTACTTCAAGATCACGGACAACCCGGACTTCAAGGTCAATCCGGAGTCGAAGACCGTCGACATCCTGATCAAGGGCCTGGAAGAGGGGAAGAACGACATCCAGTTCGGCGGCGGTTACTCCGAGGGTGGCGGCTTCTTCGTACAGGCCCAGTTCGCGACCCGCAACTTCCTCGGCGAAGGAGAGAACTTCTCCCTCAGCTACCAGCGCGGCGCCCGCACCAACTACTTCACCATCGCGTATGCCGATCCCTGGTTCCTCGATACGCCGAACAGCCTCGGCGTGTCGCTGTACAACCGCGAGACCGAGCTGCCGGCGTCCTTCGGCTACCAGCAGACCGGCAAGGGCGGCACCATTGCGTATGGCTATCGCCTCGGCCGTTTCGACAGCATCTCCATGATCTACGGCTTCGAGCGCGCCCGCAGCCGCTACTCCACCGCGGAGACTCCTGATCCGAACGGCAACATCCCCCTGCCGATCGTGCAGGACTTCGACTTCGTCACCTCGTCGATCGTCCCGGCCTACCGGTACGACTCGCGCGACAACCCGTTCGACACCACCCGCGGCGCACGTATGAACTTCAGCGTGGCCTACGCCGGCGGTCCGCTGGGCGGCACGATCGAGATGATCAAGCCGACCCTCGGCATCACCAAGTTCCACAAGATCTCGAAGAAGAGCGCCTTCAGCGTCAACGTGGAAGGCGGCTACATCTACCCTCTGCGCGACGACTGCGCGCACAAGTACGACGATGTCTCGAAGGCCGTGCCGGACCTCTGCGTCCCGACCGGCGATCGCTTCCTCGTCGGTGGCGAGTACTCGGTCCGTGGATTCCAGTACGGCACTCTCGGACCGTACGAGAACTTCCCGGGCCGCGGTCTCCGCCCGGCTGGTGGTTACAGCTACCAGGCGTACAACGCCGAGTTCATCTATCGCGTCAACGATCCGCTCCGTTTCGTCGTCTTCGCCGACGCGGGCAAGGCATACGGCTACAAGGAGAAGTTCGACCTCGGCGAGATCCGTTACTCGATGGGCGCCGAGCTGCGCATCTTCCTGCCGGTCTTCCAGTTCCCGCTGCGCTTCATCTACGCGATCAACCCGGACCCGCGGCCGACGGACGAGTTCGAGGGCTTCCAGTTCACCATCGGGAATACGTTCTAAATCTGGTCGGATTACGACCGTTGTCCAACATCTGAGTACTCACGAAAGACAGTACTGCCCCGGCACTGCCGTGGCGGATCACAAAGGAGATTCCCCCATGAAGAAGTTCCTGGTTGCAGTTGCGATGACCGCTCTCGCGGCTCCGATGTTCGCGCAGACCGCTGCGCAGCGCTTTGCCATCATTGATGTGCAGAAGGTCCTCACCCAGTCCACCGCCGGCAAGGCCGCCTACGACAAGCTCAAGAAGATGCAGGACGATCGGCTCGAGCGCGCCAAGACGATGGACGAGGACATCAAGAAGCTCGACGCCGAGATCGCCAACAAGCGCATCTCCCTGGCCGAAGACAAGCTCACCGAGATGAGCAAGCAGCTCGCCGACAAGAAGATCTCGATGCAGCGTTTCGCGCAGGATGCCGACCGCGAGATCGGCGAAGCGCGCGACCGCGAGCTGCAGGCCCTCGAGGCCCGCATCAAGCCGGTCATCGATGCCCTCGGCAAGGAGATGGGCATCGCCGCCATCTTCAACAAGTTCGAGTCCGGCCTGGTCTACGCCTCCGACGCCATCGACGTCACCGACACGGTGATCAAGCGCTTCAACGAGACCGCCGCCCCGGCCGCGGCCCCGGCCAAGAAGTAGTCTCACCCCACGCGCAGCGTTGTCGAAGCCTCCCGGCGACGGGAGGCTTTTTTTTGGAAATGTTGAATGTTGAATGACGAATGTTGAATGTTGAATTGAGGCCGTGGCACGCGCTCATTCAACATTCACCATTGAACATTCAGCATTCAACATTCCTATACAATCCGCCCCCGCCATGCCCGCCGTTCCGCTCTCCGAGATCGTCGCATTCGTCTCCGGCGCCTACACCGGCCCCGCGGTGACGATTCACGGCGTGGCGCCGCTGGGCGAGGCAGCCGAGGGGCAGATCAGCTTCCTGTCGAATCCAAAGTACGCGGCGCAGCTCGAGACCACCGCGGCCTCCGCCGTGCTCGTGGCGACGGACCTCGAGGGGGATTCACCGCGCTGGATCCGCGTCGCCAATCCGTACTTTGCGATGGCGTCCGTGGTGGCGCGCTTCTTCGACGTACGCCCGCGGCCGTACGGCATCTCCCCCCAGGCCTCCATCGCCGCCTCGGCGAGCATCGGCGAAAACGTCGCCGTCGGCGCCTTCAGCGTCATCGGCGAGAACGCCACGATCGGCGATGGCGCCGTGATCTACTCCAACGTCACCATCGAAGCCGATGCCGTCATTGGGGCCGGGACCATCCTCTACCCGAACGTCTCCGTCTACCACTCCTGTCGGATCGGCCAGCGCTGCATCGTGCACAGCGGCGTGGTGATCGGCTCCGACGGCTACGGCTTCGCGCAGGAAGGCGGGCGGCATCACAAGATCCCGCAGGTGGGCATCGTGCGCATCGAGGACGACGTCGAGATCGGCGCCGGCACCACCATCGATCGCGCTGCCCTGGGCGAGACGGTCATCGGCGAGGGCACCAAGATCGACAACCTCGTGCAGATCGGCCACAACGTCAAGATCGGCAAACACTGCCTGCTCGTCTCGCAGGTCGGCATCGCCGGCTCGACCGAGCTGGGCGACTATGTGGTCGTGGCCGGGCAGTCAGGGTTCGCCGGCCACCTGAAGATCGGCAACCGCGTGCAGGTCGCGGCCAAGAGCGCAGTCCTGGAAGATGTAGCCGAGGGCGCCAAAGTGATGGGCATCCCGGCAGTGCCGTTCCGCGAATTCGCCAGGCGCGAAGCGCACCTGCGGCGCCTCACGAAGAGAAGGTAAGACATGTTGAACATCAACGAGATCATGAAGCTCCTGCCGCATCGCTACCCGATGCTGCTCGTCGACCGCATCCTCGAGATCGAAGACGAGAAGCGCATCGTCGGCCTGAAGAACGTCACCGCCAACGAACAGTTCTTCCAGGGCCACTTCCCGGGCGCGCCGGTCATGCCGGGCGTGCTCATCGTCGAAGCCATGGCCCAGTGCGGCGCCGTGCTCTTCCTGCGAGGGCTCGCGGAGCGCGACCGGAAACTGTTCCTCTTCGGCGGCGTCGACAAGGCGCGCTTCCGCCGGCAGGTGATCCCCGGCGACACGCTCATCCTGCAGTGCGACGTGCTGCAGCGCCGCGCCGGCACCGTCAAGCTCAAGGGCACCGCCAAAGTGAACGACGTCCTCGTCGCGGAAGCGGAGCTCCTCAGCGTCATGGTCGATCGCCCGGAGTAGGAATCGCATGGAACCGAGCATCGCAGCCAGCGCCATCGTCAGCGGTGACGTCGTCCTCTCCTCGGACGTCGTTATCGGCCCCTACGCCATCATCGGCCCGCACGTCTCCATCGGCGCCGGCACCGTGATCGGCCCGCACGTCCGCATCGAAGGCCCCACCACCATCGGCGAGCGCAATCGCTTCGTCGGCCAGGCCTCCATCGGCACCGACCCGCAGGACTTGAAGTTCAAGGGCGAGAAGACCGAGCTCCGCATCGGCAACGACAACACCTTCCGGGAGTTCGTGACCATGAACCGCGGCACCGTCGGCGGCGGCGGCCTGAGCTCCATCGGCTCGCACAACTTTTTCATGGCCTACTCGCACGTGGCCCACGACTGCCACGTCGGCTCGCACACCATCTTCGCCAACAACGCCACCCTGGCTGGCCACGTCGACGTCGGCGACTTCGCCACCGTCGGCGCCTTCTCGGCCGTGCACCAGTTCTGCCGCGTCGGCGAGCACGCCTTCATCGGCGGCGGCACCATTGCCACGCAGGACGTGCTGCCGTTCGTCAAGACCGTCGGCAACCGGCCGGCGTCGACGTATGGCGTGAACCACATCGGCCTGGAGCGCAAAGGCTTCGCGAAGGAGACGATCGAAGCCCTGCAGCGCGCCTACCGCCTGCTGATCCGCTCTAAACTCCGCGCCGAAGAAGCCCTGGCCCGCATCGAAGCGGAGCTCGGTGATCTGCATCCCGAGGTGCGCTACTTCGTCGAATTCGTCCGCAGCTCGAAGCGGGGAATCATCCGGTGAGGATCGGCGTCGTCGGAACCGGCTACCTCGGCCGGCTGCACGCCCGCATCGTCACCGAGATGCCGGAGGTGACGGCGGTCGGTTTCGTCGAGCCGAACGACACCATCGCCGGAGAAGTCGAGACCGCCCTCGGCCTGAAGCGCTTCTCCAGCGTGGCCGAGCTGGCCGCCGCAATCGACTGCGCCGTCGTGGCCACCCCCACCAGCAGCCACTTCGCCGTCGCCTCCGAGCTGATGAACGCCGGCTGCGACGTGATGATCGAGAAGCCGATCACCGCCACCACCGAGGAGGCGCAGCAGCTCATCGACCTCGCCGCGGCGAAGGGCCGCATCGTCCAGGTCGGCCACGTCGAGCGCTACAACCCCGCCATCGCCGCGGTCGCGGACCTGGTCCGCAATGCCCGCTACTTCGAAGCGGAGCGTCTCGGCGTCTTCGTCCCGCGCTCCCTCGACATCGACGTCCTGCTCGACCTGATGATCCACGACCTGAATCTCGTGCTCTCGCTCC
>JAXDJK010000743.1:0-3809 GCA_034665665.1 Acidobacteriota bacterium | reverse complement strand
GCTGCTCATGGCTGTACAAGAGCGGCGGGAAAGCGCCGCACTCCAAACGCTCCGCGTAGTCCGGCACGCTTTTTGTGCTACTCCATCACCATCTCGAGATCGTTCCGCCCCTTGCTGGCCATCGAATCATCGCTGAGCCGGCTCTCGAACAGATACACCTCCGTGCCGACCGCCGCCCGCTGGTAGACCGCCGCCAGCATGTCATTCGGCAGCCGGATGCAACCGTGCGACGCCTTGCGGCCGATCGACTTCGGATCATCCGTCCCGTGCAGCAGAATCCCTTCACCCAGATCCAGCGCGTACTTGCCCAGCTTCCCGCGCTGCTGCCGTGACGGATCGCCGAGGGGCGGGATCGCCTTCCCCTCCTCCACGAACGCCCAATCCGGCTTCGTCCAGACCGGATCCGTGATCTTGCGGACCACCTGATGCCGTCCGCGCGGCGTCCGGAACCACCACACCTTCCGCCCCTGACGCAGGATCTTGTCCGACCCCGTGGCCGCCTTCGACTTACGGATCAATTGCCCGTCTTCGAACAGATAGGCCTGGTTCGTCGCCAGATCCACCGTGATCACCGTACCCACGCGCGGCGCCTCATTCGGCAGCCCTTCGATCTCCAGCGGAACCTGCTGCGCTGCCAGCGGCAACGCGATTGTGAGGAAACCAGCCGCGGCAATCAGCCGGACCAGCGGATTCAGGAACTTAGTCAAAGGAAGCACCCTCCCGTCCATCAGTTATTCAACCTGCGAATAACAGTGCGAAGGAGATGCCGACGGGACAGTTGCCGGTTAGCGGGAGCGACGATCTCGCGGACTGAACCGCCAACCGCCAACTGATAACCGCCAACTTGCTTCACCTGGTGGCCCCGGGGGGATTCGAACCTCCGACCAACGGTTTAGGAAACCGCTGCTCTATCCGTGCTGAGCTACGGGGCCAGGCACAGTGTCGATCCGGCGAGCGTAACACGGTCCAAAACTTTTTTTCGGCCCCCTGTATTTTTCTCCCCCCTCTCCCGGACTCACTGACAGTTCGCAAGTCAAAGAGGAGAAAGAAAATGAAAAATCTGTTCACCGCCATCGCCGTTTCGCTCGTCTTCGCCAGCGTCGCCAGCGCCGCCACCAGCAGCGGCACCCTCACCGTGACTGGTACCGTCGAGAGCTCCATCAACCTCACCATCGAATCCGCCGGCGGCACCACCAGCGGCACCGGCACCGCCGCGGCCACCTCGGCCCTCGGCAGCATCAGCAAGTACGGCTCGGCGCCGACCGGCTTCACCCTCGCCCGCGGCGCCTCCGACTGGACCCTCTCCTCCACCATCGGCGTGAAAGTCGACAAGGCCAACCTCACCAGCACCGACTACACCCTCGACGCCCAGCTCGGCTCCGCCCCCGCCTCCGGCATCGTCTGGAAGCTCAACGGCTCCACCCTCAGCGACTCCGCCGCCACCACCCTCACCTCCACCGGCACCTACGCCTCCACCGGCTCCTACAGCTGGGACGTGGTGGTGGCCGACAGCGCTGCCGCGGCCGCCATCGACAACACCATCAACTTCACCGCCACCTCGAATTAAGTCCCGCCGCGCACAACCCATGCGCTCCCTCATCCTCGCCACCCTCATCCTCACTTCGCTCGCTATTGCCGGGGAGGGCCGCCGCCGCACGGTGGCGGCCTCTCCCCTCCTGCCCGACGTGACCATCACCTTCACCGACGTCACGGCCGGAACCGGAAGCGAGGCGGCGCTCGACACAGGGACCATCGCATGGCGGAAACGCGGTACCCGGCGCGACGCAACCATCACCACACGCATGTTCGGCATTCGTATCGACCGGAGATCCGGGGACACGCGGGGCACCGCCACGCTACGCGCGTCCCTGGACATCTTCGATCCCCGCTGCACCGTCCGTATCGACGGGGTCGCGCTCGGGCCGGCGCCGCGGATCATCGAGCTTCATGCAGCAGTCGGCAGCGTCACCATGCACCGCCTCGAGATCGAAGTCCCCAATACCGTCCCGGAAGGGGCATTCCACAGCGCCATCCACTGGGAGGTCACCACCGAATGAAGATCCACCGCATACTCGCCCTCGCGCTCCCCCTCGCGCTCATGGTCCTCACGGCCGTGGCAGGCCAGGCAAAGGAAGACGGCACGCTCTCTCTCAGCCCGGCCGTGGTGATGCTTCGCGGCGATCACGGCCAGAGCACGCGCCAGACCTTCACCCTCACCAACGGAACCTCCCGCCCCTTCTCGTTCGACCTCGTGGCCAGCGACGTCATCGTCCTCGACGGGAAGCGGGTGATGGTGGACGCCGGAAGCATGGCTGGCAGCATCGCCGGGACGGCCGTCTTCTCCCAGAACCACGTCGACGTGCCGCCCGGCCAGAGCGCGGCGGTGAGCGTCACGCTGACCCTCGCCCCAGGCGCCGAGCACCGCGCCGTGGTGGTGACGTTCCGCGGCACCAACAAAGTCATGTCGGGCAACGTGCCGATGACCGCCTCGCTCGGGTCACTGATGACGTTCGCACTCACCGACAAACGCGAGCTGTCGGCCAGCGACCTCGCCGTCCGGCCGCAGAGCGCCACGGAGAACCTGGCCGTGGCCCAGACCTGCCGCAACAGCGGGAGCGAGCCGTTCGTGGCCAAGGGTGTCATGGCCGTCGTCGACGCGCAGGGCGCGCTGGTGGGCCGCGAGTCCTTCGAGCCGCGGCGCCTGCTGCCGGGCGAACAGATGGAGCTCGGCGGCGAGTACCCTGGCGAGCTGGCCAGCGGCCGCTATCGCGTGGTCGTGACGTACGACTACGAAGGCGGCACGATCACGAAATCCGCCGAGGTCGTGATCCCGTGAGCCGCACGCGGGCGATTCTCGTCGCCCTGCTCGTGCTCGGACTTCCGATCAGCGCGACGGAGCGCCTCGGGCTGCGCAGCCAGGTCCTCCAGGTCACCCCGCGCCAGTCGCTGACCATGCAGGTCCTCGGCGCGACGGCGGCATGGGCCATCGATCCGAACATCGTGCAGGTCGCCACCTGGAACGGCGTCGTCACCGTCACCGGACGCGCCGCCGGCACCACGCGCATCGTCATCCTCACCGCGGCCGGCGAGCAGACGCTGGAAGTGGTCGTGGCCGCGCCGGCGAGTGCAGTCCAGGCCACCACCCCGGGCCGCCGCAACGATGCCCAGGCCGAGGTGCGCTACTCCAGCGGCGACCGCAGCATCCAGAACACCGTCACCGTCCGGAAGGAGTCGGCCGCCAGGACCACCGAGCTGCACGTCCGAAACGTCAACTACGGCTCCGGCGCACCGGGCGAGCGCGCCTCCGTCACCGTGCCCGCGGTGTCGTACACCATCGTCACGCCGAAGCGCGAGCTCACGCTCTTCGATCGCACCGTCGATCACTCCCCCCTCACGCTCTCCGGCACCACCCTCCGCGGCGTGCATTACCTCGACGATCACTGGCGCCTCCACGCCGGCGTCACCGCATACGCGGCGTATCAATCCTTTCTCCTGCCCACGGAGCGGGAGACCGTCCTCGGCGCCGGCTATCGCATCGGCAGCTTCACGCCGTCGGTCTTCGTCTATCCCGGCCAGGGCGCGATGCTGTCGCTCCTCTATGACTACGCGCCGGCCGAAGGAATCGTAGGCCGCGCGGAAGTCGGCGTCGGCCACGGCGTCGGCGGCGCGGTGCAACTCGCCGTCGATCGCGGCCGCGACCGGGCCCGCCTCGATGTGCGCTATCGCCCCGAGTCGCTGCCCAGCGTGAAAGCGACGCAGATGAGCGGTCTCCTCGCGGACGGTTCGTGGAGCCGCAGCACGGCGCGCGG
>JAXDJK010000742.1:0-2540 GCA_034665665.1 Acidobacteriota bacterium | reverse complement strand
ACGCGACGGCCGCGCGTGGTGACCAGTGGGAGAACGGCGCTGCAGTCCTCCGATAGAATCGGCCCCGCATGAAGACGCGACGTTTGCTCCTGCTCACCCTCCTCGCGCTCCCGCTCACCCTCCCCCTCCACGCACAGATCGACCCCGAGCTCCTGGCCGGGATGAAAGCGCGCTCGATCGGGCCGGCCACCATGTCGGGCCGCGTGGCCGCCATCGATGCGGTCGAATCGAATCCCGACATCGTCTACGTCGGCGCCGCCACCGGCGGCCTGTGGAAGTCGACCAACGGCGCGCTCTCGTTCACTCCGGTCTTCGACGATCAGCCCGTGGCCGCCATCGGTGCGATCGCCATCAACCAGGCCAGCCCCGAGATCGTCTGGGTCGGCACGGGCGAAGGCAACGTCCGCAATTCGATGTCGGTCGGCAACGGGATCTACAAGACCGTCGACGGCGGCAAGACCTGGCAGCACCTCGGGCTCGAGAAGTCCGAGCGCATCCACCGCATCGTTCTTCACCCCACCAATCCGAACATCGCCTGGGTCTCGGCCCTCGGCCAGGCCTGGGGACAGAACGCCGACCGTGGCGTCTTCAAGACGGAAGACGGCGGCCGCACGTGGAAGAAGGTCCTCTACGTCAACGAGCGCACCGGCGCGTCCGACCTGATCATCGATCCACGCAACCCGAACAAGCTCTTCGCCTCGATGTGGGAGTACCGCCGCTGGCCTTGGTTCTTCAGCTCCGGCGGCCCCGGCTCCGGCCTCTACGTGACGTACGACGGCGGCACGACCTGGCAGCGCTACACCGAGGAGGACGGCATGCCGAAAGGCGACCTCGGACGCATCGGCCTGGCCATCTCCCGCTCCAATCCCGACATCGTCTACGCCATCACCGAAGCCGAGAAGAGCGCGCTGCTGCGCTCCGATGACGGTGGACGGAAGTGGCGCGCCGTCAATACCGAGGCCAGCACCGTCTCGCGGCCCTTCTACTACGCCGACATCCGCGTCGATCCGGCGGACCCGAACCGCGTCTACAACATCGCCACGCTGATCGCGGCCTCGAACGACGGCGGCAAGAATTTCGAGACCCTCGTGCCGTTCGCGAAGGTCCACCCCGACTACCACGCCTTCTGGATCAACCCGAACGACCCGGGCCACATCCTCGCCGGCAACGACGGCGGCGTGGCGGAAAGTGAAGACCGCGGCGCGAGCTGGCGCTTCGTGGCCAGCCTCCCGCTCGGCCAGTTCTACCACGTGGCCGTGGACATGGAGCAGCCGTACAACATCTACGGCGGCATGCAGGACAACGGCTCGTGGAAGGGCCCAAACACCACCTGGGAGACGGCCGGCATCCGCAACTGGGACTGGCAGGAAGTGGGCTTCGGCGACGGCTTCGCCACCATGCCGATTCCGGGCGATCCGATGACCGGCTACGCCATGAGCCAGGAAGGCTTTCTCGTGCGGTGGGACCTGCGCACCGGCGAGCGCAAGGACATCCGCCCGCCGGCGCCGCAGGGCGTGGAGAAGCTGCGCTTCAACTGGAACGCGGCCATCGCCCAGGACCCGTTCGACGGCAACACCATCTATTACGGCAGCCAGTTCCTCCACAAATCGACCAACCGCGGCGACTCGTGGACGACCATCAGCCCCGACCTCACCACCAATCGCAAGGAGTGGCAGCAGCAGGACAAGAGCGGCGGCCTCACGCCTGACGTCACGGGCGCCGAGAACTTCACCACCCTCATGGCCATCGCCCCGAGCCCCATCGAGCGCGGCGTGATCTGGACCGGCAGCGATGACGGCCGCGTGCACGTCACCCGCGACGGCGGCACGACGTGGACCAGCGTCGAAGCGAACCTCAAAGGCGTGCCGGCGAACACGTGGGTGCCGGAGATCCGTGCCTCGCGCTACGACGCCGGTACCGCCTTCGTCGTGCTCGACAACCACCGCCGCTCCGACTGGACGACGTACGTCTACAAGACCACGGACTACGGCAAGACCTGGACCTCGCTGGCGACCAAGGACGTCCGCGGTTACGCGCACGCGATCGAGCAGGATCCGGTCGACGCCGACTTGCTCTTCCTCGGCACGGAGTTCGGCCTGTTCGTCTCGCAGGACGGCGGGAAGTCGTGGTTCCAGTGGAAGCACGGACTGCCCACCGTCGCGGTCACGGGCCTGATGGTGCACCCGCGCGATCACGACCTCGTGATCGTCACCCACGGCCGCGCCGCCTACGTGCTCGATGACATCCGCCCGCTGCGCACCGTCTCGAAAACGACCATGACCGAGCCGCTGTACCTCTTCCCGGTCCCCGACGCGCAGCAGTACACGACGCGCCAGAAGGAAGGCTCGCGCTTCACCGGCGACGCTGAGTTCCGCGGCGAGAACGAGCCGTATGGCGCGCTGCTCACCTATTCGCTGAACGCCGCCGGCCTGCCGCATCCCACCGAGGCCAAAGAGCGCGAGCGGCGCGAGAAAGAACGCGAAGCACTGCGCAAGCCGCGCATCGGCGAGAGCGGCGTTCCCGAAGGTGTGGCCGATGTG
>JAXDJK010000741.1:0-2788 GCA_034665665.1 Acidobacteriota bacterium | reverse complement strand
TTCTCGTCATCGAAGCCCGAGACCCTGGCCATCTTCCCGCGCTCCACGAGGATCATGTTCACGCAGTTCGTGACGATGGCCAGCGTCATCGCGATCTCGAGGATGATCAGGGCGAAACGCATCCGGTTGTGGCGCATGGCGCGGATGATCGGACCGATAGGACCAATGGAACCAAGGGGCATGGCGTCCTCCTACTGCACTTTCAACTGCATGGCCGGCGCGACCGAGCAGACGCGCCAGGATGGATAAAGACCGGCCACCAGACCGGCCACCAGCGACAGGAACACCGAGATCGCCACCATCTCCAGGTCGAGACTGATGGCCCCGCCGTTGGGCATGGCCTTGGCGATCAGCTTCAGCACCCCGATCGACAGCAGCAGCCCGATGGCCCCGCCCGCGGCGCCAACCAGCTCGCACTCCACCACGTGTTGCAGGAAGACCTGCCACCTGCTCGCGCCGAGGGCCCGGCGCACCGAGACCTCCGGCACGCGCCCCAGGAACTTCCCGAGCAGCAGTCCCACCAGATTCAGCGAGCAGACCGCCAGGAAGAGCAGCGACACGATGCTCATCGACTTCACCGCCGGCGGCACCACCTTCACCTCGTCCATCAGATCCGGCATCGACGTCAGCTCGAAATGCAGCGGCCGCTCGAAGCGTCCGTGCTTCTTCTGATCGCGGATGTAATTGCCCAGCAGCTCGCGGTAGGCGGCCTGCTGCCCGGTGGTGGGCAGCTCCACCCAGAACGACAGAAAGGTCTGCTCCGACATCAGGGCGGACTGGTAGTCGTTGCCGTCCGGGCTCTTCCAGCCGTCGCTGTTGCCCGACGGGAACAGCTCCAGGATGGGGGTGAAGTTAAACGGCATGTAGAAGCCTTCCGTGAGCGGCGCGAGGTTGCTGGCGAAATCGTAGTAGCGGAACGACGGCCGCCACGGCGCCAGGATGCCCACCACCTTGTAGTCGCGCTCCCCGATGCGCACGCTCTTGCCCACATTGTTGCCGCCGCCGAACAGCTTCTCGTTCTGCTCGCTGTCGATCACCACCACCTGCTCCGGCTTCGCGTCCGCGGCCTTGTCCCACCCGCTGCCGTACTGGAACGGCAGCTTGAACATCGGGAAGAAGTCGCTGGAGGCCATGCGCACGTTCGTGGAGTACGGCGTGCCCTTCTTCTTCTCCGGGAAGACGAAGAAGCCGGCCGTATACGACGCCGTCTGGCGCGTGGGGATGCTCGACTTCATGAGCTCCCGCGCGTCGCGGTATGTGGTCATGGTCGGGACGGAATTCGGATCGTCGGCGTTGTAGGCGCGGGTGGGATCCCAGTTGTCCAGCCGCACGTAGTGCAGGTTCTGGCTCGTGCCGGGCAATGGATCTTTCTCGAAGATATGCCGCAGGGCCACGAACGTCGTGGACACGCAGATCCCGAGGGCGATCGCGCCGATCAGCAGCGTGGTCAGCACCGGATTGCGGCGGAGGCTCTTGGCAGCAATGCGCAGGTTGTAGAGGAACATGGTCATGACCTATCCCAGCGTCGAGGCGATACCCGCCCCGACTTCACGCACCATCGACACGCGCGGCATGCCCAGATCGACCACGCGCCCGTCCAGCACATGGATCTGCCGCCGCGCGCGCACCGCGCACTCCGGGCTGTGCGTGACCATGACGATGGTCGTGCCTTCGCTGTTGATGCGGTCGAGGAGATCCATGATCTCGCGGGCCATGAGCGAGTCGAGGTTGCCGGTCGGCTCGTCCGCCAGGATCAGCTTCGGATCGCCCGCCAGCACGCGGGCGATGGCCACGCGCTGCTGCTGCCCGCCGGACAGCTGCGAAGGCAGGTGCTTCGCGCGTGACGACAGCCCCACCGCTTCCAGCGACTTCTCGATGCGCTGCTTCCGGTCCGCCGCGCCGAGCCCGCGGTAGCGCAGCGGGACGTCGACGTTGTCGAAGACGTTGAGGTCGGGGATGAGGTTGAACGACTGAAAGACGAAGCCGATGCTGCGGTTCCGGAAGCGCGACATCTCCGCATCCGAGAGCCGGCTGACGTCCTTGCCGTCCAGGATGTACGTCCCGGTCTCGAAGGTATCGAGCAGGCCGGCCACATTGAGGAAGGTAGTCTTCCCCGACCCCGACGGCCCCATCACCGACACGAACTCCCCCGCCCCGACGTGCAGCGAAAAGTCCTCCAGGGCGTGGGTCTCGATGGTCTCGGTCCGGTACACCTTGCGGATGTTTTTCATTTCGAGCATTAGGTTTTTCTCCTCGTCGGGCTTTCTCCGTCCCCCTCTGTGCCTCTGTGTCTCTGTGGTGAGTCCCTGGTGTGTTTTTGGTGCAAAGGCACGGGGGACTCACCACAGAGACACAGAGGCACAGAGGGGGACGGAGAAAGCGATTTATCGAAGCAGTACTGTCTTGGCGTCGCCGAACGTGCTCGTGTCGGAGACGATGATTGTTTCGCCTTGTTTGAGACCGCGCAGGATCTCCACTTCGCCGACGCTGGTGGCGCCGGTGGTGATGGGGCGGCGGGTGGCCATCTTGCCGTCCACGACCCAGGCCGAGCGTCCGCCGCCGTTGTCGAGGAAGGCGCCGCGCGCGACTTTGAGGACGTTGGTCTTCGATTCGAAGACGAGCCGCGTGGTGAGCCGCTGGTTCTGCTTCAGCCCTTCCGGCTGGACGCCGGTGAAGGCGACGGTGGCCGCGATCTGGCTGTTCACGACCTCGGGCGAGATGGCCGTCACGTTGCCCTGGTACTCGCGGCCATTGAAGTTGATCGTGGCCGGCGTGCCGAGGGCCGTGT
>JAXDJK010000740.1:0-5294 GCA_034665665.1 Acidobacteriota bacterium | reverse complement strand
CTCCGAGGCCTACCGCGTTTTCACGAGCAAACTGGACGGCTGCATCAAACCGGTCGTCATTCCGAGCCGCGCCGCGGCGTAGGGGGACAGAGCCATGCCTACCGCAACCGATACAGAAGAGGATCTCAGTACGCAGGAAGCGGCGCGCTCGCGCCGCTCGATCGGGGAGGACCCGGTCCCGGCCCCGAGCCATTCCAGCCGCAACGTGCCGAGCGATTTCCGCCAGGTGAACGGCTGGGGCGCGGATCTCGATCCGGCCAACCGGCCGTCGTATCCGAAGGAGCTGCCGTCGGATGTGATGACCGTACGCGGGGACGTCCGTGCGTGGCAGGTGCCGCAGGACCGCGTGCATCTATCGAACGAGCACCCCAACCTCACGCCGGTCTTCGGCGAGTCGGTTCCGCCGCACGGCCTGAGCGGTCTGCTGCGCGACTACGCCTTCCAGTTCGGCGAGGCCACGAACCGGCACTGGATGACGCTGCTGCTGGCGGATCGTGTGGATGTCTTCGAGAGCCTGATCGGCGGCCTGGCCACCGGCCGGCCGGACCGGTACATCAAGGAGAAGGGCTGGGGGGCGAAGCTGAAGTACGCCGACACCAACACGCTGCACCGCAAGAAGTACGTGCTGGTGGCCGGTGCGGTCCTCGGCGCGATCGCGCTGGGGCTGGTGCTGAACCGGGCCATGGCGGAGGACTAGAGACGCCCGTCGATAAAATCTTTACCTCATGGTGTCGATTTCGGCCACCCTCTGCGTCATTCGGGTGAAAGGAAGACGAACACCATGAAATACATCCTCTTGATTTACGGCGACGAGCAGGCCTGGGCCGGGTTGAGCAAGGAAGAGATGGAAGCGATGTACGCGGGGCACAACGCGTACGCGCAGGCTTTGACGGAAGCGGGGGTGACGTTCAGCGGGTCGGAGCTCAAGCCCGTGTCGACGGCCACCAGCATCCGGTTCGGCAACGGCGGGTCGAAGACGATCGACGGGCCGTTCGCGGAGACGAAGGAGCAGCTGGCCGGGTACTACGTGATCGACGTCGAGCATCTCGAGCAGGCGCTTGGGTGGGCGGAGAAGATGCCGGGAATGAATTCCGGCACGGTCGAGGTCCGGCCGCTCGCCTGAGGCGGCCGGCGCGTATCCATGTTTCTGTCGCGCATCGTCGAGAACGTCGTGCGGACGGACGGCCGGCGCGTGCTGGCCGGATTGATCCGGCTCACCGGTGATTTCGACGCGGCCGAGGATGCGTTGCAGGAAGCGTATGCGCGGGCCATGGCGGTCTGGGGACGCGAGGGCGTCCCCGATCGCCCGGCGGCCTGGCTGAACACGGTGGCGCGGCGGATTGCCATCGATCGCAACCGCCGCGACCGCGGCGTCGACCCCCCCGAGGAGCTGGAAGCGCCGCCGGTGGTCATCGAGGAAGAGCACGAGGTGGAGGACGACCGGCTGCGGCTCCTCTTCGTCTGCTGCCATCCGGCACTCTCGCCGGAGGCGCGGTGCGCGCTGGCGTTGCGAACGCTGGGCGGGCTGACGACGCGGGAGATCGCGCGCGGGTTCGTCGAGCCGGAAGCGACGACGGCGCAGCGGCTGGTGCGGGCCAAGAAGAAGATCCGCGAGGCGCGCATCCCGTACGAAGTGCCGCCGCGGGAGAAGTTGCCGGAGCGGATCGAGACGGTGCTCTCGGTGATCTACCTGATCTTCAATGAGGGCTACGCGTCGACGGACGCGCCGTCGCTGCTGCGGCCGGATCTGGTGGCCGAGGCGATCCGGCTGGCGCGGCTGACGGTGGATTTGCTGCCGGACGTGGCGGAGGCGCGGGGGCTGCTCGCGTTGCTGCTGCTGACGGACTCGCGGCGCGCGGCGCGGACGACGGCGGCGGGGGAGATCGTGCCGCTGGAGGAGCAGGACCGGTCGCTGTGGGATCCCGGCCAGATCGCGGAAGGGGTGCGGCTGCTGGACGACGCGCTCGCGCTGCGGGCGGCCGGGCCGTATCAGACGCAGGCCGCGATTGCGGCGCTGCACGTGACGGCGTCCACGCCGGCGGAGACGGACTGGCCGCAGATCGCGGCGCTCTATCGCGCGCTGCTGCGCATGATGCCGACGCCGGTGATCGAGTTCAACGCGGCGGTGGCGGAGGGGATGGCCACGACGCTGGAGCGCGCGCTGGAGGGGATCGCCCGCGTCGAGCGCGGCGGGCAGCTGGCGAGCTACTACCTGCTGCCGGCCGCGAAGGCGGACGTGCTCCGCCGCCTCGGCCGGTCGGACGACGCGGCGGCGGCGTATCGCGAGGCCATCGCCCTGGTCACGAATCCGGCGGAGCGGCGGTATCTGGAGAAGCGGCTGGCGGAGTGCGCGCTCGCTCTTCCGCCGCTCCGCGGCTGATTTTTGAGGGGCGTGCGTGGATCCGCAGGGCTGACGCCCTGGGCTACATTCTCACGCCGCTCCGCGGCTAACTAAGACCTCGGCACTCGCATGCGCGCGAGTGAGCGCGAAGCCTCGCACAGTGTGACGACGCCGCGCCGCGGAGCGGCAAAAGAATGTAGCCCAGGGCGCCAGCCCTGTGGATCCATGCGCGCCCCCCCCTTCGAATCAGCCGCGGAGCGGCGAAAGAACGGTCGTAGCACGACTACGTTCAACTTCTTTCGCATCAATGACCTGGAGGTGGAACGGCGCTTGCCGTGTTGGTGTTTTCGGCTGTACTGAATGACACGGTCCCGCGCGGCGGGCGTCATCCGATACATTCCGTTGCATCGACTCACCGCTGAACAGGAGCTCCTCTCAATGGACGCATTCAATACCTTCCACGGTCTCTTCCTCGGCGAGGGAACGGCCCTTTACGTCATCGGTGCGCTGGTGGCGCTGCTGGCCATCGGCTTCCTCGGCGCGCCGCTCATTGTCTGGGCCATCGCCGGCGCCGTGATCCTCATCGGCTTCGGCGCGCCGCTCTGGCTGCTCGCGGCCTACGCGGTGGTCATGGCCATCTTCCTGATCACCCCGATCCGGCGCGTGCTGGTCTCCAGCATGGTCATGAAGATCCTCGGGCCGATCATGCCGACGATTTCCGAGACCGAAAAGACGGCCATCGAGTCCGGCTCGGTCTGGGCCGAGGGGGAGCTGTTCTCCGGCAAGCCCGACTTCCGCAAGCTGATGGCGGAGAGCTATCCGTCGATGACGGCGGAAGAGAAGGCCTTCCTCGACGGTCCGGTAGATGAGCTGTGCGCGTCGATCGACGACTGGGAAGTGTGGGAACGCCGCGAGCTGCCGGCGGTGGCCTGGGAGATCATCAAGCGGGAGAAGTTCCTCGGCATGATCATCCCGAAGGAGTACGGCGGGCTGGGATTCTCCGGCCTCGCGCACTCCGAGGTGATCATGAAACTGGCCAGCCGGTCCATTCCGGCGTGCATCACGGTCATGGTCCCCAACTCCCTCGGGCCGGCGGAGCTGCTGATGCATTACGGCACGCCGGAGCAGAAGCAGCGGCTCCTGCCGCGGCTTGCTGCGGGCGACGAGATCCCCGCGTTCGCGCTGACGGAACCGAGCGCCGGCTCCGACGCCGGCTCCATCACGTCGCACGGCACGCTCTTCAAGGGTGAGGACGGGAAGCTGTACATCCGCCTGACCTGGAACAAGCGCTACATCACCCTGGCGGCCATCGCCACGCTGCTCGGCGTGGCGTTCAAGCTGCGCGATCCGGAGAACCTGCTCGGCAAGGGCGAGGACCTCGGCATCACCTGCGCGCTGGTGCCGACGAACCTGCCGGGCGTGGTCATCGGCCGCCGTCACGATCCCCTGGGCACGCCGTTCTACAACTGCCCGACGCAGGGGCGCGATGTGGTGGTCCCGATCGACGCGGTGGTGGGCGGCATCGACGGCTGCGGCAAGGGCTGGCGGATGCTCACGGAATCGCTCGCGGCCGGCCGCGGGATCTCCCTCCCGGCGCAGAGCGTGGGCGGGACGAAGCTGGGCACGCGGGTGATCAGCGCGTACGCCTCGGTGCGCAAGCAGTTCGGCCTGCCGATCGGCAAGTTCGAGGGGATCGAAGAGCCTCTGGCGCGCATCGCCGGCTTCAATTACCTGCTCGAGGCGATGCGCAAGTACACGCTCGGGGCGATCGATAAGGGCATCAAGCCGGCCGTGGTCACGGCCATGGCCAAGTACAACTCCACGGAGATCGGCCGGAAGGTCATCAACGACGCGATGGATGTCTCCGGCGGCTCGGGCATCTCGCGCGGGCCGCGTAATCTGCTGGCGCATTTCTATATCGCCGCACCGATCGCCATCACGGTGGAAGGGGCGAACATCCTGACGCGCACGCTGATCATCTTCGGGCAGGGTGCGCTGCGCGCGCACCCGTACGCGCTGAAGGAAGTGGATGCGATCGCGGCGCGGGACCTGAAAGGCTTCGACCGGGCGTTCTGGGGCCATATCGGCCACATCACCCGCAATCTCTGCCGCTCGATCGTGCTCTCGGTCACGCGCGGTCTCTTCGCCGGCAGCCCGGTGAGCGGCTCGACGGCGCGGTATTACCGGAAGCTGTCCTGGGCCTCGGCCACGTTCGCGATCATGGCCGACATCGCCATGGGCGCGCTGGGCGGTTCGCTGAAGCTGAAGGAGATGCTGACCGGACGCTTCGCGGATGTGCTGTCGTGGATGTACATCGGGACGTCGGTGCTGCGCCGCTATGAGGCGGAGGGCCGCCTGAAGGAGGACCTGCCGTTCGTCCACTTCTCGATGAATCACGCGCTGTACGAGATCCAGAAGGCGTTCGACGGGATCTTCGCGAATCTGCCGGTGCCGGGTCTGGGCTGGTTCTTCCGCGGCCCGCTGCGGATGTGGTCGAACCTGAATGCGCTGGCGGGCGAAGCGAACGATGTGCACACGCACAAGATCGCCTCGCTGATCCTGACGGATTCGGAGCAGCGCCTGCGGCATACGGAAGGGATCTTCATCCCGCACAACAATGTCGAGCAGCTCGGCCTGCTGGAAGAGGCGTTCCGCGTGATCAAGAAGGCGGAGTCGATCGATAAGAAGGTCCGCGCCGCGGTGAAGGCGAAGACGCTGCCCCGCGCCAAAGGCGCCGCGCTGTATCAGTCGGCGCTGGAGAAGGGCGTGATCACCGCCGACGAGCACAAGGTGCTGCTGCATTCGGACGAGCTCCGCACCGCCGCGGTGCAGGTGGATGATTTCTCCCAGGAGGAGTACCTGCACCATAGCTCGCAGGGGATGTTGGAGTTGGTGCACGAGGGTTCGGCGGACGAGGAGCACGTGGCGTAGGAACCAGTTGGGGGTTTGGGGG
>JAXDJK010000739.1:0-3112 GCA_034665665.1 Acidobacteriota bacterium | reverse complement strand
GTCCCGCTGGGCCGCCGCCATCGCGGTGCTCAGCATCATCGGCATCAGCTTGACCATCCCGGCCATCCCGGCGCTGGCCCAGCGCGAAGCGCCGAAGCCCGCCACCGCGAAACCGTCCACCGCCCGTGTGGACGTGGTCGAGCCGAAGGAGGACCGCGACGCCGACCAGGCCATGCGCTCCGCCATCGACGCCGTCAATGCAGATCCCGATCTCGACGACCTGGACATCGACGACCTGAACATCGACATCGACCTCCCCGACACGCCCGAGCCGCCGGAAGCGCCGGAGCCGCCCGAAATGGCCGACTTCGATTTCAACTTCGACGTCGATGCTCCCGAGCCGCCGGACACGCCGTTCCCGATGGTCGCGCCGTATCCTGCCCCGGCACCCCGCGCCCCGCACGGCGTCCCTACGCCGATGCCGGCCATCGCCCCGGAGCCGCCGATGATGATGGCCATGGCCCTGGCCGACGCGTCCGGCCGCGATGACGATCGTGACGATGATCGCAACCAGGAGACCCGTCCCGACGGCAGCCTCTCCGTCGACGAGCTGGTTCGCCTGCGCAGCCACGGCGTCACCCCCGAGTACATCAAAGAAATGCGCGGCCTCTTCCCCGAGACCTCGCTCGGCCGCCTCGCCGAAGCGCGGGCCGTGGGCGTGACCGCCGAGTACGTCCGGAGCATGCGCGCCGCCGGCGTGAAGCTCGACTCCATGCGCGACGTGGTCCAGTACCGCGCCCTCAGCGTGAAGCCGGAGTTCGTCAAGGCCATGCGCGCCGCCTATCCGGACGCCTCCTCCCACGAGATTGCTTCGGCGCATGCCGTCGGCGTCACCGAGGCCTACGTGCAGAGCATGCGCAGCGCCGGCTTCGAGGTGCAGCGCCTCAAGGACGCCACCAGCCTGAAAGCCCTCGGCATCACCGCCGAGTATCTCCGCACCATCCGCGCCGCCTACCCGAACGCCACCACCCGCGAGATCTCGCAGGCCAAGGCTGTCGGCGTCACTGCTGACTACGCGAAGCAGATCCGCGACGCCGGCATCCAGATCGAATCGTTGCGCGACGCTGTCCGCCTCCGCGCCACTAACGTCCAGCCGGACTACATCCGCCAGTTGCGCGAGGCTGGCGTGACCGTCGTCGATGCGAGCGACATCAGCAAACTCAGCGCTCTCGGCGTCAGCGCCGACTTCGTGCGCAAGCTGGCCAAGGCCGGCTACACCAATCTCTCCATCCGTGAGCTGAGCCGCCTCGCCGCCGCCGGCGTCGACGACGACTTCATCCGCGGCATGCAGCAGTACCGCGACAAGAACAAAGACGACAAAGACAAAAGCGACAAGAAGAACTGATCAGGAGGCCGGCTGTGAAACGTTCGATCGTTGTGCTGTCGGTAGTACTGACCTTGACCATGTCGGCGGCCGCGGCCGCCGACATCCACGGCGCCTGGACCATGACCGCGGACCAGAGCGGCAGGATGTACCTTCACGCCACCCGCTCCGGCTCGTGGGGCAACTACGGCGACTCCATCCAGCTCCGCGATTACCAGGGGCTGTCGGACGCGCAGGTGCATTCCGCCACGCAGGTGCCGGTGCAGTTCCGCACCGCCAGTGACGCCGGCACCATCACCTTCGACGGCACCTTCCGCAACGGCGACGGAGCCGGCCAGTTCACCTTCGCCCCCAACACCGGCTACTTCGGTCAGGTGCGAGCCCTCGGCGTCACCGTCGACCGTCCCCGCCCCGGCAGCAAGGAGACCGAGGAGGACGCACTCTTCCGCCTGACCTTCCTCGGCCTGAGCCTGCCGTACTTGCGCGAGATGCACGGCGTCTACCCCGAGGCCACGCTGCACGAGCTGACGTCCCTGCGGGCCGTCAACGTCACCACCCGCTACCTCAGCGACATGCGCGCGGCCGGCGTGACCATCGCCACCTCACGCGACGCGAAGAAGCTGGCCGCCCTCGGCGTGAACCCCGAGTACATCCGCGAGCTGGCCCAGGCCGGCTACAAGAACCTCACCGTTCGCCAGCTGGTGAAGCTGCGCGCCTCCGGCGTCGACGCCAAGTTCATCCGCGACATGGCCAACGTCCGCTAGACCTCACCCACCAACCGCTCATCATCGATCCCGGCGCCCGCGCCGGTCAGGAGAGCTCCGTCATGAAACGTACCCTGATCCTCTCGCTCGTCCTCCTCTCGATCGCCGCCGCGGCCCTGGCGGACAGCCACGGCTCCTGGACCGCCAACCTCGACGAGAAGCACCCCGAGCGCATCTACTTCAGCTTCTCGCATGGCCGCCAGTCGCACATGGGCAATACCATGAGCCTGGCTACTTTCCCCGCCCTCTCGGCCGCGCAGATCCGCTCCGCCAGCACCGTGCCGGTGCACTTCGACCTGCGCCGCGAAGCCGGCACCGCCACCTTCGACGGCACGTTCCGCAACGGCGACGGCGCGGGTCAGTACACCTTCGTCCCCAACGCCAACTTTCTCGCCTCCGTCCGCGCCCTCGGCATCGACGTACGTGCCGACCGCCACGGGCGCCATGACGGCGACGACACAGAGGACGAGCTCTTCGCCTACGCCCTGCACGACGTCTCCACCGCCTTCATCCGGTCCATGATCGCCGAGGGCTATCGCGTCTCCCTCGACGACTACCTGTCGATGCGCATCTTCAACGTGACGCCGGAGTACATCCACGAGCTGCGGGCCCTCGGCTTCAAGGACATCGGCGCCGACGACGTCGTCTCCACGCGCATCCACGGCGTCACACCGGATTACATTCGCAAGATGCGCGCGGCCGGCTGGAACCTGACCCTCGACGAGCTGGTCTCCAGCCGCATCCACGGCGCCACCCCGGAGTTCGCCGAGGAGATGCGCAAGCTCGGCTACGGCAAGCTCACCCACGACGACCTCGTCTCCTTCCGCATCCACGGCGTCACCGCGGAGTTCATCCGCGAGCTGGCCGCCGCCGGCTACAAGAACGTCCCGGCCGAAAAGCTCATCGACATGCGCATCCACGGCATCGACGCGAAGTTCATCAAGAAGATGAACGGAGCGAAGTAGGCCAGCGCCACGCTTGTCATCCCGAGCGTCGAGCGAGGGACCTGGGTGGGTGGGGCACG